>CADBMP010000172.1 GCA_902795775.1 uncultured Lachnospiraceae bacterium
CTTTTTGGAATATTTCCTTATGCGCCCCTGTACATAATCGGGCAGGAAGCTGGTTTTTGATTCCTGCCCGCTGCGCGGGGCGCATCCGGCGTAAGCTGGAATATTTCCTTATGCGCCCCTGTGCATAATAAAAAGAGGGACAAACATCCCTCCTTCTCTTTTCTTTGAACAAACAACCTAAACATGTCATACGCCACCGTTTCCATAAATCTGTTCTTCCCTCCGGAAGACCTACTCCTTTATGTACACATCTACAGACATATTTCCCGCCTCGCTCGAAAAAGGAATACTGAACATCTGTGGCACATCTGCCTTATAATCCGTACCAACAAAATAAGCCGGTGGTGTAATATCGATCAATACCTCATTGTTTGCAAACACCGTAGCAGCATTCCCCGCCACCATATTTCCAAGCTCTGAAATGGCACTCTGCCCCATTGCATCAATTTCCGTAACAGGAGCCATGACCATTTTTGAAACAATTTCCAATGCCATTTGATGATCTATATTCAAAAGCACTTCGCCCTCAAGCTGTCCCACCAGTCCTAAACGTATCAATGACGAAGTTGCCCCGTATTCGCCCTTTGTCATACCCGGTTTTCCAATTTTTAAATCTATCATACACATATCTTTCATGATTTTACAGATAGAAATAATAAATGGATTTACATGCTCCGCCTTCACGAAATCACCTTCCCTTCATCAAATAGTATTGTTCCGAACCCAGATTTTTAATCACGTATCATTACACAATTATAGCAAAAATTTTACTTTCTGTCTATGCTAAACGTGAAAGATTTTCCAAAAAGATTTGCTGATTTCGATTTCATTTTTACCCAGCCATTTTGCATACTTATCTTTAAACATCCGTTCCTGCCGTTCAGCTATAATTTCCTCCTTTTTTTTGTATGTTTCATCTGCATCTTTTTCATTGACACAGTACAGAATATAATATCCCTCCTCTGCCTCCACCAGAAGACTGACTTCTCCTGTATGAAGGGACATTGCAGAAGCGACTGCCTCCTGTGCAATGGACTTCTCATCTCCACCCATGATAAGCTCTGTCCGGGTATCATCTGATTTTTTCTCTGCCAGCTCCTGAAAATGTTCTGTCTTCTGCGATTCCTTTAACACCTTTTCTGCGCGTTTTTTTGCTCCCTTTTTTTCCTCCTTGCTCAACGACGCATCTGAACCGGTACGAAGGAAAATATACTGGATCCTTGCCTGCCTTGCCTCCTCGTCAGACACCTCCGTATCTGCGTCATCTGTAGCAATGTAAAACATTTTATTTGCCAAAAGATTGCCTTCAAAAATTTCTATCAGCGTCTGCTGTGTCAGTCCATACTCCTTCTTGTCTTTTTCGGAAGCATCCTTCAGGATTTTTTCTGCCTGCCGGATTGCCTCATCCCTTTCATCTGCCGTCAACTCAATTTTCTCTGCCTGCGCCTGCGCAGCAATTACTTTTAGCTGCGTCACCATATTTAAGATTTCTTCCTTGGCTTCCTCTCCAATGGTCATTCCGTTTCCCAGGGAATAATCCCAAAGTCCGTTTCCAAAGCTTTCATCATATAGTTTTCTAAGGAGATAACAATATCCTCGTATTTCAGAGTATCTCACTCCCTCGTTTCCAACCTTTACAACGTATGAGCTGTCCTGTATTTTTCCGTTTTCAATCCTGATATGTTTTTTCACAATTTTCGTTTCCTTTGAGGAGCAGCTGCCAAAAAGCATACAGCACATTCCTGCTGCCAAAAAAAGTCCCGCAAGCCTTTTAATCCTGTTTTGTATTCTCATCCTCATAAATTCCTCCAATCTGTTCCACAAGCTCCATTAAAAGCTCAAAAAGCTTCTTCACATCCTCTGATTTGTCTTTTTTTTCTATAACTCTCCGCCTGCCGGAGTAATTTGTCACGCTGCTGTCCTCTTTTTTTACTTGTTTTTTATAAAATAAATATGGGACCTCATTCGGAATGTATTTCATATTTCCTTTACACTTTTCAAGCAGTGACATCATTTTTTCAGGCGAAACCTTTTGCGGCTTTTCAAGAAAAAACCGGATTCCCTCGGCATCCTGCTTAATCTGTGAAATCCCGGCAGAATGTGCACAGGACTTTAAGAGCGCAATGCTGAGCAGATTCTGCGCCGCCAAAGGAATATCCCCGAAACGGTCTTCTAATTCCTCTTGAATATCCTGATATTCCTCTTTATTTTCAATTCCAGCAATTTTCTTATACATATCCAGCTTTATAAATTCACTTGGAATATATGCAGCCGGAATATATGCATCTATGACCAGGTCCACGCTTGTTTCAAAGTCTTCCTCAACCTTTTCCCCCTTGAGCTGCCGGACTGCATCATTTAACATTTTACAATACAGGTCGTATCCAACAGCTGCCATATGCCCGGACTGTGCCGCGCCCAGCAGATTTCCTGCACCCCTGATCTCAAGGTCACGCATTGCCACCCGGATTCCGGAACCTAACTCCGTATATTCCCGGATTGCCGCCAGACGTTTTTCCGCTATTTCTTTTAACATTCTGCCGCGCTGGTACATCAAAAACGCGTATGCCGTCCGGTTCGACCTGCCCACACGCCCACGAAGCTGATACAGCTGGGAAAGGCCCATTCGTTCTGCATTATCAATGATGATCGTGTTTACATTTGGAATATCAAGACCGGTTTCTATGATGGTCGTGGCAATCAGGACATCAATTTCCCCATTGATAAAGGAAATCATGATATCCTCCAGCTCCCTTTCCTTCATCTGTCCATGTGCAAATGCAATATTTGCATCCGGCACCATTTTCGCTACTTCTGCCGTTATTTCTTCAATGTGCTGCACCCGGTTATACACATAATAGACCTGCCCGCCCCTGCCAAGCTCCCTGTAAATTGCCTCCCTGATGATTTCGCTGTTATGCTCCATCACAAAGGTCTGAATGGGAAGACGATCCACCGGCGGTTCTTCAAGTACGCTCATATCGCGGATTCCCACCAGGCTCATATGCAGGGTACGCGGAATCGGCGTTGCGCTGAGCGTCAGCACATCCACATTTCCTTTCATCTGCTTTATCTTTTCTTTATGTGTCACACCAAAACGCTGTTCTTCATCCACCACCAGAAGTCCCAGATTCTTAAAGGTAATATCTTTAGACAACAGCCGGTGTGTCCCGATTACAATATCCACCTGTCCTTTTTTTAAAAGCTCCACTGTTTTTTTCTGCTGTGCCGGGGTTCGGAATCTGGACAGCATCCCCACATTGACCGGAAAATCCCTCAGACGCTCCTTGAACGTGTTGTAATGCTGCTGTGCCAAAATGGTGGTAGGTACCAGAAACGCCACCTGTTTTCCGTCGTTCACTGCCTTAAATGCTGCCCGCAGCGCAATTTCTGTCTTTCCATACCCGACATCCCCACAAATAAGGCGGTCCATGATCTTTGTGCTTTCCATATCCTTCTTTGTTTCTTCAATGGCACGCAGCTGGTCCTTGGTCTCCTCAAACGGAAAAAGCTCCTCAAATTCTTTCTGCCAGACAGTATCCTGACTGAACTGGAACCCCTGAAGCTTCTGCCTTTTTGCATATAAAAGAACAAGCTCCTGTGCAATTTCCTTTACTGCACTGCGCACCTTGGTCTTTGTTTTTTTCCACTCATCAGAATTTAACTTATTTAATTTTGGTGCCTTTGCATCCTGTCCTGCATATTTCTGCAATACATCAAGACCGGAAACCGGCACATAAAGGAATCCTCCATCTCCGTATTCCACTTTCAGATAATCCTTCGTCACGCGGTCCACCTTGATTTTTTCAATTCCCTTATAAATACCCAGCCCATGATTTTCATGCACCACAAAATCACCCACACTCAATTCATGAAAGCTGTGAATGGTCTGGCCGGAATATTTTTTTTGTTTATGACGCTTTGATTTGGCCCTGCTGCCAAAAATATCCCCCTCCGTAATAAGGGCAAACTTTGCCATTGTATACGAAAAGCCCTGTTTTAAGAAACCATAGCTGGTCATGACCTGCCCCGGCTCCAAAGCGATATCCGGCTTTTCACGATAAAACGCCGGAATTTCATATTCCCGCAAATCCTCGCTCAAACGTTCTGCCCTTGTTCTGGACGCACACAAAAGAAGCACAGAAAATCCACGCTCTTTAAATTTCAGGATATCCTCTGCAAGAAGCTCAAAATGCTTATTATATGAGCCTGCCTTCTGCACCTGTAAATGAAATTCCTCCCTGACTTTGATTCCCTTTGGAAGCGCATCTAACAAGGTCAGATATACCACCGGTTTCCTCTGCAGAATCCCCATGACCACATCTGCAGAATATAAAATCTCCATCTGCTTTGGAAGAATATATCCCTTTTCCAGCCGATTCTTCATGCTTTCTAAAAATTCTGTTTCCACACTTTCTAACTTTTCCACACAGTGCAATGGCTCATCCACAAAAAAAACAGAATTTTCCGGAGAAAAGTAATCGAACAGCGAACCGGCAGGAAAATCAAAATAAGGCAGAAAGCCTTCCAGTCCGTTCCGGATTCCAAAGCTCTCATAATTCTCCCTTGTCTGTGCAGCCAGCTCCCGAATCCTGTTGTTTTCCTCAAATTTTTTTTCTTTGCGGAAACGCTCTGCCACTTTTTTTCCATCTGCTTCTATTTTCTCCAGCGCAGCCTTTATTTCTGCCTCCGTCACCACAAGCTCTGTAGCGGGAAAAATAGTAAATTCCTCCATCCGTTCAATGGAACGCTGGCTTTCCACATCAAAAGAACGGATGGTATCAATTTCATCTCCCCAAAGCTCAATCCGGTACGGACAGTCCTCTGTAATGGGAAAAATATCCAGAATCCCTCCGCGAATGGAAAAATCACCCGGCTTTTCAACCTGCGACTGCCTGACATAGCCCATATCTGTCAAATGGAGCCCTGCCTTTTCCAAGTCTGCCTGCTCTCCTTCACGCACCGTAAACATTGCTTTCTGATATATGGAAAGCTCCGGCAAAAGCTCCATGCCGGCATCAAGTGTTGTGATGATGGTTCCGGAGTCCTTTTTCAAAAGAGCTTCAATTACCTTAAGCCTTGCCATGGTCAGGGCGTTTCCATGTACATCTGCACTAAAAAAAATGACATCTTTTGCCGGAAAATATAAAACCTCTTTATCAAACAGGCGGTAATCCTCAAAAAGCTCCCTCGCTTTTATTTCATTCCATGCCATAATTACCTTCCAGGAAATTCCTTCTGATAACCCATAAATGAAATGTGCTTTTTGCGAATCCATGCAGCCGGAAATCTGTATGGGAAGTTTCTTTCTGACAATACATTCCCGGCCTTCACGATATGCACTCAATTTCTTTAATGGTGCTAATAAAGTTTCCATTTTAATACAATCTCCACCAATTTTCTTATTTTCATTATTGCCCGTTAAACTGGTTCATGGCAGTGTCAATCCCTTCATTTATAATTACCTCACAGGCTTTTCCAACGTTCTGGAGCACCTCCCGTATTACAGGCTCCTCTTCTGCCGGAAATCTGCTTAATACATAATCTGCCAGGTCCCATCCTTTCGGCTTTTCTCCCACGCCAACCCGAATGCGCGGAAATTTATCACTGCCCAGATGGGCAATGATATTTTTGATTCCGTTATGGCCGCCGGCACTCCCCTTCGGGCGGATCCTGATTTTTCCCGGCGGAAGGGCAATATCATCATATATAACAATCAGCTCCTCCTCCAGGTCAATCTTATAATAATCCACCAGCTCCCGGACGCTTTCACCGCTTAAATTCATATAAGTCCGGGGCTTTGCAAGCAGGACCTTCTGCCCGCCAAGAACCCCTTTTCCAACCAGTGCCTTGTGTTTTTTTGTATCTATGGAAATCCCGTTTTCATCTGCCAGAACGGTAACTGCCGAAAACCCTATGTTATGTCTGGTCCCTTCGTATTTCTGTTCCGGATTTCCCAAGCCCACAATGATATACATTCTTTTCTCCATTTCTATTGAAAACACCCTTGTTTCATGGTGCCATAAACTTCTTATCTTTTTTGTCCGATATGTACGGTACTTCCCCTGTATGCCTCCAAAAGATCCCTGTTGATGACATGACGGTTATCCATTGTCTTCATGATATCCTTGATCTGATAATCCACCGGAAGTCCGCTCTCCCCAAGATTGATGATCTGATTGTCGCGGAAAGAGAGCACGAATGGATGAAGTACATCGGTTGGTCCCTCTGTAATGACAAGCCCTTTATCTCCATTGTTCAATTCTACGCAGACACCCGGCTGCAAAATGTTGATGCTGTCCACAAGTGCCTGTACAACCTTTTGATTATATCCGTTTGCCGGGTCTTTTAAGTGACGGAGCGCCGTAATCTCTGAAAGAGGTTCTTCTCCATATTTCATTGCTGTTTCCGCATCAAATACAGAGGCAATCTTTAACACTTCTAATTCCTCCAGTTTCTTATCCGCTGAAAAATCCGACTTTAAGCCATGCAGCTCTGCCAATGCAATCTGTGCCACAACCTTTGCATTGGTATCCAGATACTGGTTTCTGCCCAGCACCTGATAACCTGCTTTATGGAAACCTTCAATTTCTTTTTCATCCGCCGATGTATATTCTGCCGCCGGTTTTTTGCGGAGTGCAGGCGTATACATCAGACCACCCATATCATGGATAATCCCTGCAATGACCACATCAAGCTGCTTTTTAAATTCAAACTTCATCTTCTTTGACATAAGTGCACAAAGAATTGCTGTATTTAATGCGTGCTTATAAGTATAATCATCCGCACTTCTTAAGTTCTGTACAAAATTGATCTTATGATATAAGGAACCATACTGCTTTAATATCTGGTTTGCAAACGGGTACAGGCCCTTTGGCTCCTCCTCTCTTTTTACCTGGTCCAGAATATCCTTGATGGTAAAAATTGCCATTGCCTGAAAACGCTCAAATTCAATATCATCCTCTGACATTGGAGGTACCGGCTCCGCAGGCTCCAGAATATAGACCCCGATCAGTCCAAAATTCTGAATACTGATAATACCCTGGCTGGTAAGCTTTGAATTGCGTTCATAAAGCATGACTCCAATTTTATTATATATCGGTTTTGCCAGTCTCATTCCTGTTTTTAATTCATCTGATTTTACAAATAACATGTTTCACCCCTGCCTTTCTATTTTATGTATTTCCGCACATCATTTATGTATTTCCGCACATCATTTATGTATTTCCGTACATCATTTATATATTTCCGCATATCATTTATATATTACTACTGTTGTTCTTCGCTGTTTTTTGTAAGATTGCTCGTCACCCTGTTATACAATTCCAAAGCAGCATTATATCCCATGCCCTTCTGTCTGTGGTTGACTGCAGCAGATTCACAGATGATTGCCACATTTCTTCCCGGACGGATCGGAATGGAATGGCAGACCACCTTGTTTCCTAAAAATTCAATATACTGCTCCTCTAAGCCCAGACGGTCATATTTTTGTTCCTTATTATATTCCTCTAATTTTAACACCAGACTGATTTCCTGCTCATCTTTTACACTTTCCACACCGAACAGGGATTTCGCATCAATGATGCCAATTCCGCGAAGCTCAATAAAATGCCTGGTAATATCCGGCGCGCTTCCGATAAGCGAACGGTCATCAACCCTCTTGATTTCCACCACATCATCTGAAACAAGACGATGCCCTCTGTGTATCAGCTCTATGGCGACTTCGGATTTTCCAATGCCGCTTTCGCCCATGATCAGTACACCCTCTCCAAAAATATCCACCAGCACCCCATGGACAGAACATCTTGGTGCCAGCTCTTCACTCAGCCACCGGATGGACTCTGCCATGAACTGGGAAGTCGTTTTTTTCGTCCTTAAAATGGGTACCTGATGTTTCACTGCCAGTTCCGTCATTTCATCCTCAATCCAGATATCCCTGCAGTAGATGATACATGGCGGCTTTGGAGAATTCTCGCTTCCCACCATGATACGCTCCATCATCTTAACGCTGTACTCAATTCCTTTCTGCTCCATGTATGTGTGTTCCACATGGCCAATGATCTGAATCCTGCCGGAATCAAAATAATCAAAATATCCTGCCAGCTGTAATGCCGGCCGGTTCACCTCTGTAGATGTCAGATATATTTTATCAATCGCCACATCTTTTGTACAGTTCTCTAACTCCAGCTTTTCAATCATTTCACTAAGTGCCACCTTATACGTCCCGGTTTTCTGCATACGCGCCTCCTCTTTTTGCACCTCACAAACCTCGTCTTTGTGTGAAATGCTTATTTTTCATGACTCTAAAAGTTCTAATATCTTCCGGCAGAACTGTGCATTTACAACGCAGCTTCGCTGCTTTTGCATTTCGTATGGCACATGCCTCACCCGCAAGGTCTGTGCATCCGCCGGAGACAATAAACCCACTTTTCTTTTGGTGGTTTCAAAAGTTTAATATGCGGGTCTGTTATCAGGCTGCAATTCACGTAACGTTCGCTCCACCTGTCACTTTTTTTTGTGAAAAAAATCATAGACGCTTCCGGCCGCTTTTTCATTCATCCCATCAGGCTTTTTTAGCTCCTCCAAAGAGGCCTCCCTAATGTTTTCCAGAGATTTAAAGTACCGCAGAAGAGACTTCCTGCGTTTTTCACCAATCCCCGGTATATCATCCAGAACAGATTTCACCTGTGTCTTGCTCCTCAAAGAACGATGGTACTCTATAGCAAACCGGTGCACCTCATCCTGAATCCGCGTCATCAGATAAAAGCCTTCACTCTGGATTTCCACAGGAACCTCTTTCTCCCTGAAAAACAATCCCCTGGTACGATGCCTGTCATCCTTCACCATGCCGCAAACAGGAATATCAAGTCCTAACTCCCGTAACACCTGTTCTGCCACATGCACCTGGCCCTTTCCTCCATCCATCATGATCAGGTCAGGAAATCTGGTAAAGCTTCCAAGCTCCTCCTGCCAGTCCTTTTTTAAAAGCTCCTCTTTTTCCTCCAGGCCATGGAGAAACCTTCTTTTTAATATTTCCTCCATGCTGGCATAATCATCCGGTCCCTGTACAGTCTGGATCCTGAATTTCCTGTAATCGCTTTTCTTAGGCTTTCCGTCCTCAAAAACAACCATGGAACCAACAGACTGGAAACCGTTGATATTGGAAATATCATAAGACTCAATCCGTTTCACGCCGTCTAATCCGATCCAGCCACAGATCTGTGCCATGGCTCCTGCCGTTCTTTCTTCTTCACGTCTGATTTTTTCACTGTCCTGTGTCAGAACGAGAGCAGCATTTTTATGTGCCAATTCCATCAGACGCTCTTTCTGCCCTTTTTTTGGAACCAGCACTTCAACCTTTCCGCCCCGTCTTCCACCCAGCCATTCTTCAATCAATGAAGCATCCTGTAATTCATATTCTACCATGACTTCGCGCGGAATAAAAGGTGTTCCTGCATAAAATTGTTTTACAAATGATTGTAATGTTTCCGAAACCTCTTCCCCAGCCACTCCATTCAGGTGAAAATGGTCCCTTCCAATGAGCTTTCCTTCCCGGACAAAGAAGACCTGTACAACAGCTTCGTCCTGTGTGGCTGCGATTGCAATGATATCCCGGTCCGTCCCGCCAAAATCTGTGACTTTCTGGCGTATTTCCACTTTTTTTACACTCTCGATAAGGTCCCTGTAATAAGCCGCATCTTCAAACTCCAGTTTTTCGGATGCCGCCTGCATTTTTTTTTTTTTTTTTCCAATGACTTCTTTATAATCCCCCTCCAAAAGCTTCATTGCTTTATTACAATTTTCACGATATTCTTCCTTTGAAATATTTCCCGGACAGGGAGCATCACATTGATTGATATGATCATTCAGACATGGACGCATCTTTCCGGTATCACGTGGGAGTACACGGTTACAGGATCTTATATGATAA
>CADBMP010000173.1 GCA_902795775.1 uncultured Lachnospiraceae bacterium
GGCATAGTCCGGCGCACTTAAAAATTCCTCCGACTGGAGCTTTTTTTCATTCAAAATCCCCAATGCAATGAAATAAGAATCCCGCACACCATCCTTCATGGTAATACGTTTCGCAAACTTCGGATTCATCAACATATTCCAGTGCGCAATCTCTTTCTTTTTCACATACTCCGGGTTATACACAATTCCCATTGTCCCCCACATATATCCGGCACCATACTTTTCCACCGGCTCCCCATTCATGGAAAGCTCTTTAAATACAGAAGAAATATATGGAGAAACGCCCTTTGCATAAAAATTATTTTCCTTTGTCCTGTCAAAAAATTTCTCTGAATATGGCTCTAATTTTTTCTCCTCCATGAACTTCATGATCATATACTCTGACGGACATACTAAATCAAAGGTATTTCCAAGTACGAGCTGGTTATAAAGATCCTCATTCGTACCATATGTGGAATACTCCACCTTAATCTCTTCTCCATAGGTTTTTTCATACCAGTCGCAGAAATCCTCCACCAGGCTGTTTTCTCCAAAAATCTTTTTTCCATCAGAAAGCTCAATTTTTTCATCTTCCCCCCATTCACCTTCATCAATGTACTCCTCGCAGTTCGCAATCCGAAGCACCAAAGAAGTATTCTCCTTTTTTCCACAGCCCGTAAAGGAAATGACAAACATCCCGGAAAGTCCAAAAAAGAGCAATATATTTTTTAGTCCCTTTAACGGAACACCGCCAAAAAACCGTTTTCTCTGTCCTGTTCTCAATGCACGATTCTCCTTATTTGGAATTACATTGGCAGAGACGACAAACAGAACGACCACCAAAAAGATAACCGTAGATAATGCCCACAGCGCCGTTTTGATTTCTGTCCGGGAGCCTTTCGTTGCATTGACGACATACGTACTTATGGTATTAAATACCGCCGGTTTCGTGTAAGTCGTAATGAAATAATCATCTAACGTCAATGTTATGGAAGTCATGAAACCGGACAGCACACCCGGAAAAAGCTCCGGAAGCACCACCCTTAACACAGCCCGCAGGGGAGTACACCCAAGATCCAGCGCAGCCTCATATAAGTTCGGGTCCATCTGCTTTAATCTGGGCGTGACGGAAAGATAGACAAAAGGCGTACATAAAGAGGTAAGCCCTAAAATCAACGGAAGATACGTGTCTTTATCCAGCCGTAAAAATACAATCAACAGAACACATACGGAAAATCCTGTGACTACATCTGCATTGATGACAGGAATCTGGTTCACGACCTCCATTCCCCTTCTCAGTCCCCGTTTTCCGTAAAACAGCCCAAGTGCCCCAAATGTTCCAAGCAATGTGGAAAGCAGGGATACGCCAAGTGCCAGAAGAATATTGCCTAAAATCATATTTTTTAACTCCGGCAGGGTAAAAAGCGTTTTAAAATTATGAAGGGAGAATCCACGAATGGCACCAATCGTTGTGGATTTTGTAAAGCTATATACCACTAAAATCAAAATGGGGAGATATAAGAACAACAAAACAAATAAAAGCACAAGAAGTGCGGGTCCTTTCTTTTTCATTTATACCGCCCCCTTTTCCTGAAGTTTTTTCTTAAATTCCTCTCTTTTCATGCTTTTCTTTTTGGAAGCCCTGGAATTTAATGCAGAAATTCCAAAAACAAAGAGCAGAATTACAGAAATCACAGAACCATTATGCCAGTCATATGCACTGAAATAACTTCCTATGAGGCTTCCCATGATAAATGTGCTGTTATAGACCATATCAAGCACCACATAATTTGTCATGGCAGGCAGAAATACCATGGATATTCCACTGATGATTCCGGGCATGGACATTGGAACAATCAGCCGCAGAAAAATCTGCCCGGATTTTGCTCCCAAATCTGCTGCCGCCTCTAAGACCTGTTCATCAATTTTTGAAATGGAGTTATATATCGGCATAATCATAAACGGTAAGAAATCATACGTCATGCACAAAATGGTATTGAAAAAAGGATGAAATGCCAGATTTCCCTCCAGCACGTTCAAAACCTCTTTTAATGCCGTTATGCGGAGCGTAAAATTTATCCACATGGGCATCACGAACAGAACCAGAAGCACGCTTCCCTTTGCAAATGGTCCCTTTGCCAAAATATATGCCACAGGATACGCCAGACACAGGCACAGCACTGTCGTAAAAAGTGCAATCACGATACTGTATAACAGCGTCCCCAAAGCCTTTTTGTTCAGAAAAAAGTTGTAAAAATGCTGCAGCGTAAAGCTCCCGTCATCTCCGGTGAACGCATAATAACAAATGACGAAAAGCGGCAGCACCACAAATACCACCATATAAACGATATACGGAATGGCAAACCTGCTTCTTGCATCTTTCATAAGCTTCTTCCTCTCTGATTTGATACTTTTTATTCCAATAAATCTTGACTGTCTTACGTGACCCTCTTTATTACATAAAAGCGGACGGTCTTGCATGACTCTCTTTACTACAATAAAAACGGACTGTCCTGCATGACTCTCCTTATTACAATAAAACCAAACTGTCTTATGGTAAAACCCGAAAATTTAACATGCATCACATATACATAATATGTCCGGGAAAATCACGCTACGAAAGAAGCTTATATACAATTTTGTCATACGAAAATACTACGCTGACATAATCCCCGATATTCCACAAATAATCATCATCTGCATAATAATCAATCTCATTTTTGCTCCGCACAATATAACTATAATGGTCGCCCTTATAAATAATGGAAATAATGTGCCCCTGCACGATACCCTCATTCGGGATATCGGAAAGGTCAGACTCTGCCGGGTCAAAGTATACGTCCACTTTTCTTCCCTCCACAGAAACCACTTCTCCATTTTTTCCATATAAAACGCCATCCGTTTCCGAAAGCTCCGGAAACAGCTTTGCCATATCCGGTTTCATGGAAAAATCAACAAAACGGATGCGCAGTTCTTCATCAATTACGCCGGTAAAGTGATTCTTTTTGATATTATATGGAACCACATGAATTCCATCCGGTTCAATGGAAATCCCGACTTCCTCACCTTCTTTGATTTCCTTCTGGCTCTGCGCCGTAAATTCATTCTTTCCATGCATAATCAAAATTTCATAATAAATTCCTTTAAAAATAGAAGACGAAACGATGCCTGACAGCATTCCCTCCTCTTTCTTCACAATGTGCACATTTTCCGGGCGCACAATCGCCTCAATTTTTGTTCCTGGTGGATAATCATCTTCACAGACAAATTCTGTGTCACAAAATTTCACCTTTCCAGAACCAGACATTTCCCCATTAAAAATATTATTTTCACCAATAAAATCCGCAACAAAAACATTGGACGGCGTATCGTACACTTCTTCCGGAGTTCCCATCTGCTGCACCCTGCCATCTGCCATGACCACAATCTTGTCTGACATGGTAAGTGCCTCCTCCTGGTCGTGCGTAACAAAAATAAAGGTAATGCCAAGCTCTTTGTGCATCTCCTTTAATTCAAGCTGCATTTCTTTGCGCATTTTATAATCAAGGGCACCAAGCGGCTCATCTAACAAAAGGATCTCCGGCTCATTTACAATGGCCCTGGCAATGGCAATGCGCTGCTGCTGTCCACCGGAAAGCGTGGACACACGCCTTTTTTCAAAGCCCTCCAGATCCACAATCTCCAGTACCTTTTTCACTTTTTCATCAATTACATATCTTGGCAGCTTTTTTATAC
>CADBMP010000174.1 GCA_902795775.1 uncultured Lachnospiraceae bacterium
TGAAAAAACAGCAGGAATCCAGGTGATTGCTGAAAGTGTGGATGACAGCAAGGACAAAGTTCTTGAAATGAACATCGATGAATTAGAATTGTCTGTACGTTCTTATAATTGCTTGAAGCGTGCAGGAATCAATACAGTAGAAGAATTATGTAATCGTACTGCTGATGATATGATGAGAGTCAGAAATTTAGGACGCAAATCCCTAGAAGAAGTTTTGGCGAAGTTAAAGGAATTAGGACTTGCCCTTAATTTAGGAGATGAATAATTAGGAGGTAGTGAGACAATGGCAGGCTATAGAAAACTTGGAAGAACTTCCAGTCAGAGAAAAGCATTGCTTCGCAATCAGGTAACAAATTTGCTGTACCATGGAAAAATTGTTACAACTGAGGCAAAAGCAAAAGAAATCCGTAGAATTGCAGAAAAGATTATTACTTTAGGAATCAAGGAATGCAATAATTACGATACCGTAACGGTGACTGCGAAGGTTGCGCGTAAAGATAAGGATGGAAAGCGCGTGAAAGAAGTAATAGACGGCAAGAAACAGACCGTATTTGATGAGGTAGAGAAGGAAATCAGGAAGGATCAGCCTTCCAGACTTCATGCCAGAAAGCAGATGAAGAAGTTCCTGTATAATGTAAAAGAGGTTCCAACGGAAATCAAGGGCCGCAGAAAAGGCACAAAGGTTGTGGATGTGGCTGCAAAGGTTCTGGACGAGATTGGACCAAAGTATTCAGGACGTAACGGTGGTTATACACGTATCGTAAAGATTGGTCCGCGTAAAGGCGATGCTGCAATGCAGGTATTGATTGAATTGGTCTAAGCCAGCGAACGGCTGTGTAAAGGGTCACAGTCAGACTTCAACGTATGATATTTGAAAAGGGATTGGATGGATGTGAAAGTCACCAATCCCTTTTTATGTACACGCCCGCATAAGGAAATTAGCTGCCTCCGGCAGCATGCGGGCGGCACAGGCGGGTCAGAGGTAAAAGAAATACCTCCTCCCCGATTCATTTGTACACGCCCGCATAAGGAAATTAGCTGCCTCTGGCAGCATACGGGCAAATCTTAATTGTATATGTAATACTGCGGAAAGCAGGGAGGGTCATGAGTTGAAAGAAAAAAAAGGAGCTTTTCTTAGAACAGAAGGGCTGGTGCATGAGTATTCCCGCAGGGATGAAGAGGGAAATGTGACAGAGATTATACGCGCTGTGGACGGGGTGGATTTAAGTGTGGAGCCCGGAGAATTTATTGCGGTTCTGGGGGCAAACGGTTCTGGAAAGTCCACTCTTGCGAAACATTTTAATGCACTTTTGACACCAACGGATGGCGTTGTATATCTGGACGGGAAGCGGACAGATCAAGAAGAAAATGTTTTGGCAATCCGGCAGCTGGCAGGCATGGTGTTCCAAAATCCGGATAATCAGCTCGTGTCTAATGTGGTGGAGGAGGATGTTGCCTTCGGTCCTGAAAATCTTGGGGTACCCACAAAGGAAATCAGGAAACGTGTGAAGGAAGGTCTGGAGAGCGTTGGCATGTATGCATATCGAAAAAAATCTCCAAATCATTTATCTGGTGGACAAAAGCAGAGGGTGGCGATTGCCGGGATTTTAGCCATGCAGTCCGGCTGCATTATTTTAGATGAGGCGACCTCCATGTTAGACCCTATGGGGAGAAAAAGTATCATTGAGCAGGTGCTCCGTTTGAATAAAGAAAAGAAAATTACCATCATCCTGATTACACATCATATGGACGAAGTGGTACATGCAGATAAGGTGTTTGTCATGAAAAAAGGGAAAGTGGCTCTTTCCGGGACTCCAAGGCAGGTATTTGGGCAGGCGGAGCTATTGGAGGAATGTAAAGTAACACTTCCGGAGGCTGCTCAAATTGCGGAGGAGCTGTATGAGCATGGGATGCCGGTCCGGACGGATATTCTCACCATGCAGGAATTAGAGGAGGAGCTGGAGCGGATATTTGCGTAATGAGAGGGAAGAAATAATGTCATTGATTTTAGACCATGTGGGATATATATATGGAAAGGGCACAAACGAAGAAAAAAGGGCTCTGGACGATGTTTCTTTGGAAATCAAGGAGCATGAATTTATTGCCCTGATTGGCAGGACCGGTTCAGGAAAATCGACCTTAGTACAAATTTTTAACGGACTGGAACAGCCGTCAGAGGGTACAGTGTATTTTAACGGGAGAGATATTTCTGATAAGGATTTTAATAAAAGAGAGCTGCGTGGAAAAGTGGGGCTTGTTTTTCAGTACCCGGAACACCAGCTTTTTGAGGAAACAGTGATTAAAGATGTGCAGTTTGGACCCGGCAATATGGGATTTCGGCCGTTAGATGTGGAGATGTATGCATTTCAGGCATTAAAGGATGTTGGCATTGGGGATGAGTTGTTGGACGTGTCGCCGCTTGTCCTTTCCGGCGGGCAGAAACGCAGGGTGGCGATTGCCGGAGTATTAGCCATGCAGCCGGAGATACTGGTGTTGGATGAACCAATGGCAGGGCTTGACCCGGTGGGCAGAAGGGAAATCCTTGCCCTTTTACAAAAGCTTTACCGGGAAAAAGGGATGACCATTTTTTTTATTTCCCACAATATGGAAGAAGTGGCAGAGGTGGCAGGACGTGTTCTTGTAATGGACAAAGGAAAAATTGTGTTGGACGGACCGCCCGCAAAGGTGTTCCAGTATCAGAAGGAATTAGAGCAGATTGGGTTAGGGGTGCCCCAGACAGTAACGCTTGCAGGGCATCTGGAAGAAAGAGGATGGAGCTTTTCAGAGAAACCTGTGACGGTGCATGAAATGGCAGCAGAAATTCTGGAAAAATGGAATGGAGGAAAAAATGATTCGTGACATAACGATAGGACAGTATTATACGGCAGAATCGGTCATTCATAGATTGGATCCGCGCATAAAAATTGTTGGAACGCTGATTTATATGATTTCTCTTTTCTTGTTTCACAAAATGTCAGGTTATGCGGCTGCCATCCTGTTTTTTTTGTTTGTGCTGTTCCTGTCAAGGGTGCCCTTTTCTTTTTCGGTGCGCGGGCTGCGTCCCATTTTTTTGATGCTGATCTTTACTGCATTCTTAAATCTGTTCTGGACAGAGGGGGAAGTGCTTTTGCGTATTGGTGCGCTTGAAATTACAAAAGAGGGAATATGGAAGATGGCGTATATTTCCCTTCGTCTGATTTTGTTGATTTTAGGAGCTTCCATCATGACACTTACTACCACGCCAAATGATTTAACAGCAGGGATGGAACGGCTGCTGTCCCCGTTAAAAATATTTCATGCGCCGGTACATGAGATTGCAATGATGATGTCGATTGCACTCCGGTTCATTCCGATACTGATTGAAGAAACAAACCGTATCATGAAAGCGCAGATGGCAAGAGGGGCAGATTTTGAAAGCGGAAACATTTTGAGAAAATTAAAGAATATGCTTCCTTTGGTACTTCCCCTGTTTGTTTCCGCCCTCCGCAGGGCAAATGATTTAGCACAGGCAATGGATGCAAGATGCTATCATGGCGGAAAGGGAAGAACTAGGATGTATCCGCTTTATTTTAAGGGAATTGATATTGTGGCATGTTTTATATGTATGCTTTATCTGGCGGCATTGTATCTGACAGTAAGATTTTTACCAATATAAAAACTGAATTTTGAATTGTGAAAAAACTGTTTTCTGAGCTGTGAAAAGAAAACTGAATTTTGAATTGTGAAAAAAAAACTGTATTTTGAGATTGCGTATCGTGTGAAAATGGAGGAGTACCTTGAGACGAATACTTTTAGTGGTGTCTTATGATGGCACAAATTATCATGGATGGCAGCTGCAGAAAAATGCTGTGACCATTGAAGAAAAATTGAATGAAGCAATTTGTGCACTGACAGGAGAGGAACTTCAGGTGATTGGTGCAAGCAGGACAGATGCAGGTGTTCATGCACTTGGAAATGTGGCTGTCTTTGATACCGGGTCGGAGATTCCGGCGGAGAAGTTTTCGTATGCGTTGAACAGCAGGCTGCCGGAGGATATTGTGGTACAGGAGTCAAAAGAGGTACCGTTGGATTTTCATCCAAGACATACTGCCTGCAGAAAAACGTATGAATATACCATTTTAAACAGGGTCTTTCCGCTTCCGGAATACAGAAACCGTACCATGTTCTATTATGGGGCATTGGATGTGGAGAAGATGAAAAAAGCGGCAGAGGCGTTCCCGGGCAGGCATGATTTTGCTGCGTTCTGTTCTGCAGGAGCACAGGTGGAAACTACGGTTCGGGAGATTTATGGACTTTCGGTGGAGAAAAAAGGGGAGCTTATAACCATCCGGGTAACAGGAAATGGTTTTTTGTATAATATGGTGCGGATTATTGCAGGGACACTTCTTGAAGTGGGAAAAGGAAGAATCCTGCCGGAGATGGTCCCGGAAATCATTGCATCCTGTGACAGGGCGAAGGCGGGACCGACCGCACCGGCGAAAGGGTTAAGGCTTCTTGAAATTTGTTTTGAAGAAAGTTGATCTGTGATTGCCCTGGCTGTTAAAAATCAAATTTCAGCAGCCGGAGCAATATCTTCGATGAAGCATTTTCCTGAAAAGCCAGCCGCATAGAAGAAAAAATATCCCATAAACAAACATATACCATAAGTCAGAGGTGCTGTGCAGGGAACGCAGATAATAGTGGGCAGGGAACAGGCTGCGGAGGAGCTTTATGACCGGCGAATAGATGCTGAGGTCAAAAAAGACCGGGCAAAGAAGCAGCGAGCCTACGGTGATGCCGGGCAGGAGGGAGAGAAAAACCTCTTTCTGCCTGAATATGGACAGAAGAAAAAAATTTAAGGAAATGCAGGCAAAAAGAAAGGCAAGCATGGAGCTTGTTTCTTTTTGAAAGCCTTCTGACAATTCTGTCATGCCCAAAGAAAACAGTCCAAGTCCTCCGGCAAAAAGAGCAGGCACGAACAGGGAAAAAAACATACAGAGCTTTTGTTTCTTTCCAGAAAGGTTCCGGGAAACCCCGTTTAGTTTGTCTTCGTACCAGGTCAGGGCACCTGCCATACAGGATAGAAAAGTGAGAACGGCAATCACTCCGCGCAAAGGCATCAAAAGAAGACTGGCAGGTTCGTTCAATAATGTATTTTCGCTGCCGTCTGCGTACTCGAAATGGAACAGGAGCTCGTGCCGGTCATATGCTTTCACACGTTCCTGCAAAAACGGAACATCTAATGTAAAATTCTTTTTCTTAGAAATTTTTTCAGAAATAAAATCCAGAAGAATCTGCCAGGCGTGAGTTTTATATAATCTGCTAAGTATGATTTCATTTACAAGCTTATTGCTCATTTCTTCATCGTGCTGTATGACGGTGATGAACGGCTTTTTTTCTGCAGCGTATGTTTTCAGCCGCTGCTCTAAATCCGCAGGAAAAATATACCCGGAAACCGCTTTTTTATCAGAAATGTCGGCATAGACTTCTTCTTTTGAAGAAACAGAGTAAAATTCTACTGTATTGTTAGAAAGTGCTATCAGTTCATTTTTTAAATTTTCCGCAGATATGCTGTCCGTATGGGCAGACATATTGTTCTTATGGGCAGCATTGTTGTCATCAGGTCTGTTGTTCAGGTTTTTTGTGGATGCAGCAGTTTCTGGTTCTGTACACAGGGCGATGCGTAAAATGGCATCACCGGAAAAGTCGGACCTGCTGATAAAGAGTGTGGCAGCCGGAAGCAGAATAAGCGTAAAAAGAAAAAACGGGTGCAAAAAAAGCCGTTTTGTCCACAGTCGGAACCACAAAAAAAGCTGTGAAAAAAAATCCGTAAAATGTTTCATGGTCTATCTTCCTTTCTGTCGGAATCTTAAAATCAATATAGTAAACATGAAAAAGCATATGCTGTAAACAATCAGGATAAAGAAAGCATTTCTGTTCCATTGTCCCCAAATAACTCCAAGCACATAATCCCCCGCATGTTTTAAGGGGAGAAATACGGCGGCATTTTTTAGTGCCTCAGGCAGGTAACGGAGCGGGTAAAAAAGTCCTGAGAACAGTGCCATGAATATGGTGCTGAAAAACAAGAGCATCATACCTCCGGAAGCTTCGCCGGCCGCTTCGCACAGGAAGAAGGAAAAGGCTGCTGCAAACAAAAAAACAGGGCTGCACCAGAGAAGGAACGCCAAAATTCCAAAGGGGCCGGAAAGTATTCTTCCGGCAGCAGGCTGTTCTGTCAGCAAAGCATGTATAGGTGCCGGATATATGATTTGGACCAAAAGGACCAGAATGCCAATGGCAAGAAAGCCTGTTAAAATTGTAAGAAAAAAAACGGTTTCCTTTACAAGCACCTGTTTCCAGATATGGATGCCAATGCGCGCCAGATTCTGTTTCAAAGAAATTCCCTCAGACATCATGAGTGGAAGGAACATCAGGCAGAGGAGCAGAGGCAGTAATACGATTCCGGCGGACAGACAGTCTGCAAGCAGGGAAGTATCCTGTCCGTTATTTACTTTTTGGAAGTCCAGTGCCTTAGAAAAATTGACGATTTCTTCTAAATAAATGATATTTAGTGAAAGGTCATCCTGGCTTTCGTTTGTAAGATGGTATTTTTGATAATAATCATGCATGGAATATATGGCACCTTCGGTATCCAAGATAAAAGAGGAGGCGGCATCTGCAAGCTCCTTCATCAGCGTATTTACCACAGTCGTCTGTGATTTTGAAAAACGGATGGTCAGCCGTTTGTTTTCTCCATGGATGATGGAAGAAATATAATTTTTGGGAACAATGAACAGGACATTTGATTCCTCGGAAAAAAAGTCAGTTTCCGCTGTTTTTTTATCTATTTTTTTTGCCTGGACAGAATAGCCCATATCCGGCATACTATTCGCTGTATTGATGATCCAGTCAATGAAAGGTTCGTCCTTTTCGGCCAGAATACCAACGAAAATGGGCGGATTTTTTACTGTACCCGGAGTGGAGGAGCGGATAAAAAAAACACAAAGAAAAGTGAGGACAAGCAAAAGAAGGCTTCCAGACAGAAGCTTTGGAAACGCAGAAAAGGTCTTCTTCA
>CADBMP010000175.1 GCA_902795775.1 uncultured Lachnospiraceae bacterium
AATTCCTCTTTGGTGGCAAGTGCATTTTCTGCCCGCTTCCGGTTTCTCTCTGCCAGAATATACAGCAGAATAACAATGACGAACAGGGCAAAAGAAAGAAATGCCGTTACAATAAGCTGTATATATGAATCTTTATATAAATCCCAGTCATTTTCGCTGATGATCAGATACCAGCCATTTCCTGATTTGGCCGCGAACAGATTTTCATACAGAAATCCTGCTTTTATACGTACTTTCTGTACTCCTTTGGCATTTTTGGAAAGCGACCATATCCCTGCATAATCCGGCAGGACATCTACAAGCTTTTTCCCGATGAACATTTTATCAGAACAGCCGGCAATGATTCCCTCGTCTGTAACAATGACAGCATTATGTGAGCCATTTTTATACATCTGCGCAATATGCGCCTGTATGTTCTCCATGGTATAATCCACACCCAGAACGGTACTCCCGTTTCCAAGCATCACTGAAACCGTATAACAGATATTGCCTGTCATGGCATCCTGATACGGTGGGGACACATATGTTTTTCCACGGCTTTTTACAGCCCCCGTATACCAGATACGCTCCGTTACCACATAATCATCCGGCATATTAAAATCAGGTATGATGGCAAAATCCTCTCCTGCAATGAATACATTAAACGCTCCGGTCTTTCCGTCTATGACCTCTTTCTTTTTCCTGTGTATAAATTTTTCTAAAGCAGTCCTGTCATCTAAATACTCACGGGAAGCAATGGCAAGCTGCATGGTCAGATTTTCAGCATTGCTGACCGTTGACTCCAGCTCTCCTCCCACTGTTTCCAACTGATACGCCCCGGATTCATTGGTCTGCTTTCTGGCCTGGCCAGACACCATCCAGATTTCCATAAAGGACACAGCCAGCAAAAGCGAAGCAACTAAAATAATCAATCCCGTACTTTTTTTATGTTTTTTCATAAACTCCCTCATGCCGAGCACTTCTTGCCAGTAAAAAATAATTTGCTGAAATTGTCAGTCAGATCTGACAATTTCATGCTATTCAAAATTATTTTTTACACTATAATCTCCTTGAAAAGAACAACTTCCTGTTATTTCAACAAAGAAAGTATCTCCTCTTTTTCAGGCATCACCCGGAGTGCCCCCTTTCTGGTGGTGACAAGCCCCGCTGCTGCATTTGCGAACAAAAGCATTTCTTTTAACTGTTCTTCTGTCAGGCCTGTATGCCCATTCTCCAGAATATAATGCAGTACGCCGCCTAAAAATGTATCGCCGGCACCCGTCGTGTCCACGACTCCGCTCTTTAGCACAGACGGCACTTCTACCATTTTTTCAAGGTCATATGCCCTGCTGCCGTCCTTTCCCATGGACACCAGAATAAGTGGAATCTGCCAGCGTTTCCTGATCCATTCCACCCCGTCTGAATAATCCATGCAGCCGGTGAGCCACTGCAGCTCATTGTCCGAAATTTTTAATATGTCACAATACTCCAGCCCAAATAAGGTCTGTTCTTTTGCTATCCCCAGATTATCCCAGAGGGGCGGTCTTAAATTCGGGTCAAAGGAAATCAGTACCCCGTTCTCTTTTGCCGCACGTACTGCCTTTTTCGTGGCATTTCTTACCCCCTCATGCGTCATGGAAAGCGTTCCAAAATGAAAAATTTTTGACGCAGCAATCCGTCCGACCGGAACCTCATCTTCCCTTAACATCATATCCGCTCCCGGATTTCTATAAAAGGAAAAATCCCTGTCACCATCTGCCAGTGTATGCACCAATGCCAGTGTAGTATGCACCTCTCTGTCATGATATAAATATTCCGTATCTATTCCATCATCAGAAATTACACGCTCTAACAAAGTACCAAAAGAATCCTGCCCCACTTTTCCGATAAATGAGGTCTTGTGCCCCAGTTTTGCAAGCATTGCCAGTACATTACAAGGCGCACCTCCCGGACTTGCCTCAAACATGCTGTTTCCCACATCACTTTTCCCGTGTTCAATAAAATCAATCAAAAGTTCCCCTAACGCTGTCACATCAAATTTTTCCATTCTGCTCCTCCATTTTATACTTTACATGCAAATTAAAGTGTATCTTTTTTCTTATTGAGAAGTGTACCACATTTTCGCACATTTTTCCATCTGCAAAAATGCTAAAAAAAAGATGCAGTCTTATTTTTTTGTATTGAGTTTTTACTTGACCGGACTTATGAACTCTGCTCAAAGTCTTTCATATATGTATTTGGGGCAGAAAGTTGCACTTCACACGTTCGTGTTCGTGTAACAGGCAGCGCTTCCAGCGCTGTATGCACACAAAACACTTCGTGTTTTGGCGCCGCAACCCTCGAATTCTTTTCTAAAAAGCCTTGAAGATGCTTGAAAAATGGAGCTTGCAGGGCTTTTTAGAAAAAATTCTCGAACCCAACCGTGTGAAGTGTAACGGCAGAAATTCATTTTGTACAGATTATGAAAAAAGTGGTTTTACAGAAAGAACATTTTTTGATATAATACAGAAAAGAGAACCGTTAAGTTATTATATTAACTGCTAATATATCGTATGCATAATGCATATTACCTGCAGATGGCTTGTGTACCCGGTCATCGGTTCTTTTGTATAAAAACCATAAATTATACAAATACGAACTTGCAAAGCACAGTGGTGTACCTGGAGAGGAGAAACGACATGAAAGTTAGAAGATTAGGAATTGCGACAAAAATTTTTATTATGGTGGCGGTGCTTATAGTTCTTGCAGATGTGGCACTGGGCGGTTTTATGTTTTACCGGACGAAAAATCTTTTGGTAACGCAGATTAAGGAAAATACAAAAAACATTGCAAGAACAGCTGCAGCAACGGTAGATGCAGAGGCTTTTGAAAATTTAAAGGAAGGAGATGAGGGGACAGAAGCTTATAAGAAAATTGTGGAAGCACTTGCTGTATTTCGTGATAACAGTGGTGTGGAATATGTATATTCTTCCAGAAGAAATGACCAGGGAAAGGCAGTTTATGTGGTAGACTCTGATCCGGAAGAGCCGGCAGCGATAGGCCAGGAGTTTGGGGACGATGAGGGAGATGCTTTTCCAGCAGCTATGGACAAAGGAGAGGCGGCGGCAAATGCTGAGCCTTATAAAGACGAATGGGGCGTACATTTAAGTGCCTGTGCACCTATCTTAAAAGGAAATGCACCGATTGGTGTGGTATCTATAGACATTAGCATGAATTGGGTGAATGACCAGATTCAAATAGTAGGGATGTATATTATTATTATTTGTTCTGTAATTTTTACAGTGAGCATTTTATTATTGTTAATTGTCAGTTTTATGCTTCGGAAAAAGTTTTCTATCTTAGACGGAAAGTTAGCAGATATTACAGATGGTTCCGGGGATTTATGCAGAAGAATCGAATTAAAAAGCGGCGATGAATTTGAGGTGATTGCAGAACGGATCAATATTCTGATGGAGCAGTTCAGAGGCCTTGTGCAGCGAGTGGCGGCTACATCACAGAATATGGCACAGTCTGGGGAAAATTTTCAGAAGACGTTAGAAGCAAATGCAAACACCATTATAGATATCAATGAAAATATTTCTTCTATCAGCAGCAATATGGAGGAATGCAGTGCAACCAGTGATTTAGCAAGCGAAAATCTTTCCAATACGTCAGAAAAGGTATCCGTCTTTACCGCTCAGGTTGAAGAAGTCGAGAATCAGACGAAGGCTGCATATGACAGGGCATCAGAATCCGCATTATTAGCGTCAGAACATCGGAATAAAGCTATTGCAGAAATCAAGACGATTCAGGCAGAGGTACTTGCTGCTACGGAAGAAGCAAAAGTCATTGAACGTGTGAAGGATATTGCAGAGGAAATCAACAGTATTGCTGCGCAGACGAAGATGTTAAGTTTAAATGCACAGATAGAAGCAGCCAGAGCCGGAGAACAGGGGCGTGGTTTTGCTGTGGTGGCTATGGAGGTAGAGAATTTAAGCAATACCATTTCCACTTCCGTAGAAGAAATTAATGAAATCAGCCATAAAGCACTGGAATCTGTAGAAAGACTTTCTGTTCAGAGCATGTCCATGAGTGAATATATTTCAAAGGAAGTCGTGCCAGATTATGATTCATTTGTCGAAATAGGAAAAGAATATGGAAATTCCATGCAGGAAGTCAAGAGCAGCATGGAAACCCTGAAAAATGACAGTAATGAAATTGATGCGGTGGTAGGCAATATTAACCAGAGCATACATGAAATCAGTCAGACAGTGAGCGATAGTGCCAGTCAGGTAAATCTTTTACATCTGGCATCTATGGATATTTCTGAAAGGATGAAAGATTTAGAGGAAGGTTCTGCAGAAAATGTGCTTCAGTCTGTGGAATTAAATGAGAAGATAGAAAAATATCAATATGCGGATTAGGTGTTTATAGCGCAAAAACTATATTCCTTAAAAATTTTTCAAAAAACACTTGACCTTTTGAACAAAATATTATATAATTTTGTTCAGTGCTGAAATAGCTCAGTTGGTAGAGCACTTCACTCGTAATGAAGGGGTCGTCGGTTCGAGTCCGATTTTCAGCTTCATGGGCATTCCCCCTAAAGTCGCATAAATGTTGCAATGTTTTGCAGTATTTATGCGGCTTTTCCGTTTTGTAAAACCTTTATTTTATATATGGATTTTGGGCAGATATCATTTCATTCAGATTATTAAAAACGATATATTAAATTGACTTTTTTATTGGCTGGACTTTTGATATCTGACTAAAATTTTTCATATATGGATTTTTGACAGATATCATTTCATCTAGATTATTAAAAAACGATATTAGAATCGAGGAATTCGTGTGAACAATAATTTTGAATAGGAGGACTTATATGACAACACGCATGACGGAAGGAAATCCTTTAAAACTTATTCTGACCTTTGCACTTCCTCTTTTGGGAGGAAATTTATTCCAGCAGCTTTATAATATCGCTGATGCTGCAATTGTTGGACAATTCTTAGGTTCTAAGGCACTTGCCAGCGTTGGTGCCTCAAGCAGCATCCAGTTTCTGGTCTTAGGCTTTTGTATCGGCATCAGCTGCGGCTTTTCCATTCCGGTGGCACAGCGTTTCGGGGCAAAGGATCTAAAAGAAATGCGTTCTTATATTTTTCATAGTTATCTCATGACACTGTTTTTTGCCGTTTTTCTGACCATTACCTGTGTCTTATCTTGTCATGGCATTTTACATATGTTAAAAACACCGGAAAATATTTATGCAGATGCTTACGTTTACCTTCTCATTCTTTTCTGCGGGATTCCTTTTAACCTTTTGTATAACCTGCTGGCAGGCATCCTGCGTGCCATAGGTGACAGCAAAACACCATTTTACCTTCTGGTCTGCTCTACTATTTTTAACATCATATTGGACCTGCTGTTTATTCTGGTATTCCGCTTCGGGTGCGCCGGTGCTGCTGCTGCCACCATTACTGCGCAGGGTTTCAGCGGGATTCTCTGCCTTATC
>CADBMP010000176.1 GCA_902795775.1 uncultured Lachnospiraceae bacterium
GCCGCAAAAGCAGCGGCTTGGCGCTGCACGAACTTCGCAGCAAGTGCGAAGTTCTGCCGGAAGTGCTTTGGGAACTTTCAAAGTAAATTTTGTTTTCATATCAAGCAAAATAATATGTTCTTTCACAGGAAATTCCTTGAATTTTTATGAAATAAAAACACTTTGCAAAAATCCTGCCCTATTTTGCCACTTCAATTACCTCGACCGTATCCAGGGCTTTCTTCATCATCTCATCCATTTTTTCCGCCAGTTTTTTTTCAGAATTACGTATCACATCTACCCTTGGATGTGTCACCGGATGCTTTGCCACAAAAATGGTACAGCAATCCTCATACGGCTGGATGGAAGTTTCAAAAGTTCCTATCTTCTCAGAAAGCTCCACAATCTCCTGCTTGTCAAAGCCTATAAGCGGACGGTACACAGGCATTGTACATGCATCATCTGTAGCTGCCAGACTGTGCATGGTCTGGCTTGCCACCTGCCCGATGCTCTCTCCCGTAATCAGTCCCAGACAATCATTCTGCCCGGCAAGAATTTCTGCAATCCGCATCATATAACGCCTCATAATGATGGTCAGTTCCTCATGCGGACATACTTCATAAATATACATCTGGATTTCGGTAAAATCCACCACATGAAGACGAATCTTCCCCGCATAGCCCGAAACAATTTCCGCAAGCTCCACCACTTTCTGCTTTGCCCGTTCACTCGTATAAGGAGGCGCATGAAAATAAACAGCCTCAATATACACACCACGTTTTGCGATCATGTAACCTGCCACCGGACTGTCAATTCCTCCAGACAAAAGAAGCATTGCCTTTCCATTGGTTCCAAGCGGCATCCCACACGCTCCGGCATATACTTTGGAATACACATACGCCTTGTCCCTGACTTCCACCCAAAGAAGCGCCTGCGGATCATGTACATCCACAGACAGCTCCGGAAAACGTTCCAAAAGAACCCCTCCAAGCTCTGCACAAATTTCCGGCGAGGTATATATATAATGCTTATCGCTCCGTTTTGCCTTTACTTTAAAGGTAAAATCCCGTTTCGGATATTGATGTTCTACAAAATCGCCCACTTTCTGCTTTAAGTTTTCCCAAGACTTGTCCTCAATCACCTCCACGGGGCTGATGGAAGATACTCCAAATACATGACGCATGGCGTCAATTGCTTCCTCAAAATCAAATTCGTCCTGCGCCTCCACATAAATACGCCCCTGCTCACGTACCACCAGAAAATTTCCCTCAATTTTGTCCAAACGGTACCGGATCTGCTCACAAAGCGCATTTTCAAATTTATAACGATTTTTCCCTTTGATTCCAATTTCTGCATAACGCAGCAAAAAAGCCTGATACATAACCCTTCCTTCCTCCATTTTATCCCTTTTTAATAAACTATTTTTTTTGAAATTTTCGAAGCACCGGAAGCACTTCTCCCAACGCCTCCACTGCCAGATCAATTTCTTCTTCCGTTGTCAGCACAGAAAAACTGAACCGAAGCGTTGCATCCAAAAGCTCTTTCTCCACCCCGATGGCTTTCAATGTGCCGCTAAGGGCCGGATGATGGGAGGAACAGGCAGAACCGGAGGAAACATAAACACCCTTTCCTGCCAGCGCATGCAAAAGCACCTCGCTTTTTACACCGGAAAATCCCACGCTTAAAATATGTGGTGCCGTCTCCCTTATGCTGTCCTCACTAACCGCATGAAACGTAACGCCCTCCAATGCCCTAAGTTTCTCCATCAGCCTTTTTTTCAAGGAAAACAGCTTTTCTACCTTTTCCTTATGGTTCTCATATGTTTTCTGTACTGCCAGCCCAAGTCCTGCAATTCCCGGCACATTTTCCGTACCGGAACGCATATTGCCCTGCTGCCCGCCCCCAAAAAGAACCGGTGAAAGTTTCACACCCTCCCTTGCATATAAAAATCCGGTCCCCTTTGGACCATGCAGCTTATGTCCGCTGACGGACATCAGGTCAATTCCCATGCTTTTGGGCTTTAACCGATATTTTCCAAAGCTCTGGATGGCATCCACATGAAACAAGATATTGGGAGCATTTTCCTTTAAAAAATGCCCAATTTCTGCGACAGGCTGCACGCTGCCCACTTCGTTGTTCACCGCCATCACCGAAACGAGAAACGTATCCTCCCTTAACGCTTTTTCCAAATCGGAAAGGGAGACCCTGCCGTTTCGGTCCACCGGAAGATACGTCACCTCATATCCCATGCCCTCCAAAAAAGCTACAGGTGCCAACACAGATGCATGCTCCAACACGGTTGTAATCAGATGTTTTCCGGCTCTTTTTCCAGCATAAGCTGCTCCTATAAGTGCCAGATTATTTGCTTCTGTTCCGCCAGAGGTAAAAATAATCTCCTTTGGCCTGCATTTTAACTGCTCCGCAATCACCCCTGCACTCTGTTTTATATAATTTTCCGCATCCAATCCCTTTGTATGTTTAGAAGAAGGATTCCCAAAATCCTCCCTCATAACCTTTTCCATTACATCACACACC
>CADBMP010000177.1 GCA_902795775.1 uncultured Lachnospiraceae bacterium
AGCCGGATAAACCAAAAGGAAGAAGTGGAAAAATGCAGTGTTCACCGGTAAAAACAACGGCAATGGAAGCCGGAGTGCCGGTGTACCAGCCAATGAAGATTAGGGACGAGGCATTTCTTTTTGAGCTGCGTCAGATGGATTTTGATGTCATTGTGGTGGTGGCATTCGGGCAGATTTTATCAAAAGAGATTCTGGCAATTCCAAAGTACGGCTGCCTCAATGTACATGCTTCTCTTTTGCCAAAGCTCAGAGGTGCAGCACCGATCCAGTGGGCAGTCATCAATGGGGAAAAGGAAAGCGGTGTGACCATTATGCAGATGAATGAGGGGCTGGATACAGGAGACATCCTGCTTTCCAGAAAATATACCCTGAAGGAGAAGGAAACAGGAGGAAGCCTGTTCGAGACGCTTTCCACTTTTGGCGGTCCCATGATTTTAGAAGTATTAGAGCTTGCAGAGAAGAAAAAGCTGAATCCTGTGCCGCAGGTGGAGGAGGAGCATACGTATGCAAAGCTGTTGTCAAAGTCCATGGGGAACATTGATTTTTCCAAACCTGCGGAGGTCCTTGAACGTTTCATACGCGGTCTGTCGCCATGGCCGAGTGCTTATACGTTTTTAGACAAAAAAATGTTGAAGATATGGGAGGCAGAGGTCTTGTCAGAGGAAACGCTTTCAGAGGAGGAACGAAAGGCGGAGCCCGGCGTGGTCATTGCCGTTGGTAAAGCTTCTTTTTTGGTACGTGCCGGAAATGGAGCATTAAAAGTGTCCGATGTGCAGATAGAAGGAAAAAAGAGAATGAAAACAGCAGATTTTTTAAGGGGATATTCTTTGCGGAGCGGAAAAAAGCTTGGAAAGGAAATGGAAAGTTAGTATGGCTGTTTCAGAAAAGAATGTTTCTGTCAGGGACAGGGCATTGACTTCTCTTTTGGATATCATGGAAAAAAATCTTTTTTGTGATAAAGTAATGCATTCTGTCCTGGAGGAAGAAAGCTGGGACAGGAGGGATAAAAGCCTGTACCGGAGGCTGGTTTCCGGCACGGTGGAGCGCGCGGTCACATTAGATTACATTTTAGGCCAGTTTTCAAAAGTGCGGGTGAAAAAAATGAAGCCGGTCATCCGGAATATTTTAAGAATGTCCCTGTACCAGATTTTTTATATGGAAAAAATTCCTGATTCTGCAGTCTGCAATGAGGCGGTCAAGCTGACAGAAAAACGGAAGCTGTATCCCTTAAAGGGTTTTGTAAATGGAGTGTTGAGGAATATTTTGAGGAACAGGGAAAGCATCCGTTATCCGGAGGATAAAGAAAAGAGCGTTTCCCTTGGCATCCGTTATTCCATGCCGGAATGGATTGTAAAACGCTGGATTTCCCGGTATGGCTGGCAGGTCACAGAAGAAATATTAAAGGAATTTTTAAAAGATAAGAATGGTGTTACCATACGCATACAGAATGGCAGGAGGGAAACCTGTCTGCAGGATTTGGAAAAGGAAGGGGCGACTCTGGAGCCTGGTGTTTTTTTCCCATATGCGTACCGGCTTTCCGGCATTTCTTCTTTGGAAGCCCTGCGCCCCTTTCAAAATGGGGATTTTTTTGTACAGGATGAAAGTTCCATGCTTCCGGCGGAGCTTTCCGGTGTAAAAAAAGGGGATTTTGTCATTGACCTTTGTGCAGCGCCCGGCGGGAAGGCAATGCATATGGCAGAGCTTTTAGAGGGTACGGGAAAGGTACTGGCAGCAGACCTGACAGAAAAAAAGACCGCACTGCTCCTTGAAAATAAAGAAAGGCTGGGACTTGGCAATGTCTGGCCGGTAAAGAATGATGCCAGGGTCTTTCGGAAGGAATGGGAGGAAAAGGCAGATATTGTCATTGCCGACCTGCCCTGTTCCGGACTGGGCGTAATCGGGAAAAAGTGTGATATTAAATATAAAACAAAAGAGCAGGATATTGATGCACTTGCTGCGCTGCAGAAGGAAATCTTAAAAACGGCGGTGCGGTATTTGAAAACGGGCGGGAAACTGGTTTTTAGCTCTTGTACCATTGCAGGGGAGGAAAATGAAGATAATGTGCTCTGGATGGAAAAGGAGCTTCCGATCAGACGGATTTCGATAGAGGAAAGGCTCCCGCAGGTGCTGCGTGGAAAAACGGGGGAGCAGGGCTATATACAGGTCATGCCGCAGGAAACGGGAACGGACGGTTTTTTTGTGGCTGTGCTTCAAAAAAATTGAAGGGAAAAAGAGATGAAAACAGGGGAAAAAACAGACCTTAAAAGCTTATCCTTTGCGGAGCTTTCTGAATTTGTAAAGGAATGTGGGGAAAAAGCATTTCGTGCAAAGCAGCTTTACCGCTGGATGCACGTAAATCTGGTATCCACTTTTGGGGAAATGACAAATCTGTCCGGGGAATTCAGAACGCTTTTGGAAGAAAGGGCAGTCCTTGGAGGGTGTCATGTGGCAAAGGTGCAGGAATCAAAGGATGGGACAAAAAAGTTCCTTATGGAGCTGTCCGATGGCAATTTTGTGGAGAGTGTGCTGATGAAATATAAGCATGGGAACAGCGTCTGTATCTCCACACAGGCGGGCTGCAGGATGGGCTGCCGGTTCTGTGCCTCTACGGTTTCAGGGTTATTAAGGAATCTGGAGGTTTCAGAGATGCTTGACCAGATTTATGAAATCCAGCGTTTCACAGGGGAAAGGGTTTCCAATGTGATTCTGATGGGGATTGGAGAACCGCTTGATAATTATGAAAATGTCATCCGGTTCATCAAAATGCTTTCTGACGAAAACGGCTTGCATATCAGCGGAAGAAATATTACAATATCTACTTGTGGGCTTGTGGAGCAGATCAGGCGGCTGGGCGGCGAAGGACTTACGGTCACGCTTGCAATTTCCCTTCATGCGCCGAATGATGCATTGCGGCAGGAGCTGATGCCTGTGGCAAAGAAATATTCCATACAGGAGCTATTATCTGTATGCAGGGAGTATCAGGAACGCACCAAAAGACGAATTACGTTTGAATACAGCCTGATCAGCGGAAAAAATGATTCTTTACAGGAGGCGGACGAGCTTTCTGGAATTTTAAAGGGTTTTCCCTGTCATGTGAACCTGATTCCGTTAAATCCGGTAGAGGGACGGATGGGACAGCGTTCCGGGCAAAGCCGGATACAGGATTTTAAATTAAGACTTGAAAAAAATCACATAAATGTTACTATTAGA
>CADBMP010000178.1 GCA_902795775.1 uncultured Lachnospiraceae bacterium
GAGTGCCTGTGGTTCCCATTTCTGCTGCAAAAAACCAGGGAATTGAGGAGCTTGTCAGCCATGCCATCCATATCGCAAGATATCAGGAAAGACCTGCCAGACAGGATTTCTGCAGCGAAGATGATGAAGGCGGGGCAGTACACCGCTGCATCCATGCAGTCGCCCATCTGGTACAGGACCACGCAAAAGCTTATGGCCTTCCGGTCCGCTTTGCTGCCACAAAAGTCATTGAGGGAGATGAACAGATATTAGAACAGCTCCTGTTAGACCAGAATGAGGAAGAAACCATTGAACATATTGTATCCCAGATGGAAAAAGAACGTGGACTGGATAAAAATGCAGCCATGGCAGATATGCGTTTTGTCTTTATCAAAAAACTATGCACACAGACGGTCCACAAGCCACATGAAAGCAAAGAACGGATACGGAGCGAAAAGCTTGACCGGATTCTGACCGGAAAATATACTGCCATCCCGGCTTTCTTCGGAATCATGGGACTGGTCTTTTATCTGACCTTTGATGTGGTGGGCGCATGGCTCCAGGAACTGTTCGATGCAGGAATCCAGGCTCTTACGGCTGCTGTGGAACAATGGATGGTTTCTGCAGAAGTCAACGCCTCCATGCGCGGACTGGTCGTAAACGGGATTTTTGCGGGTGTGGGCAGCGTAGTAAGCTTTCTGCCCATCATTGTGACATTATTTTTCTTTTTATCCATTTTGGAAGACAGCGGATATATTGCCAGGGTTGCCTTTGTCATGGACAAGCTTTTGCGAAGGATCGGTTTGTCCGGCAGAAGCATTGTTCCCATGCTCATTGGCTTTGGCTGTACAGTGCCTGCTGTGATGTCCACAAGGACGCTCCCAAGTGAACGGGACAGAAAAATGACCATCCTTTTGACACCGTTCATGAGCTGTTCTGCCAAGCTGCCGGTCTACGCTTTTTTCGTCAATGCGTTTTTTAAAAAAACAGGCGGTCTGATCATGGTGGGGCTTTATCTGTTCGGAATCATGATGGCAATTTTAGTGGCACTTTTTTATAAAAATACCATATTCCGGGGAGAGGCCGTACCTTTTGTCATGGAGCTTCCAAATTACCGTCTGCCGGGTGCCGGAAATGTCCTGCAGCTTTTGTGGGAAAAAGCAAAGGACTTTTTACAGCGTGCATTTTCCGTTATCCTGCTTGCAACGGTCATTGTCTGGCTGCTGCAGAGCTTTGACCTGCACTTAAATATGGTAAAGGACTCCAAAGACAGTATTCTGGCAGCAGCCGCCAGCCTGCTTGCACCGTTAATGACACCACTCGGCTTAGGTGACTGGCGTATTTGTACTTCCCTAATTTCCGGCTTTATGGCAAAAGAAAGCATGGTTTCCACTTTGGAAATTCTTTTTGAAGATGGAATGACCGGTGCGTTTACTTCACTTTCCGCTGCCACCCTTTTAGTGTTTGCCCTGCTCTATACGCCCTGCGTGGCTGCCATTGCTTCTGTCAAAAGGGAGCTTGGAAGAAAATGGGCAGCAGGCATGGTGGTATGGCAGTGCGTAGTGGCATGGATTGCTGCTTTTTTGATTCATCTGCTTTAAATTCCATACTTTGTTAAATCCACCGTCCCGTTTACCACCTCAATCCCTTCCGCTTCTAACAGCTCCTGCTGCCTGCCCGGACCGCCAAAGGCAAATTCACCGGAAAGCTCTCCTTTGGCATTTACCACGCGGTAGCAGGGAATTTCATCTGGAAATGGATTTTTGTGCAGCGCATTTCCTACTGCCCTGCACATTTTTTTATTCCCGGCCAGCTCTGCCACTCTCCCATACGTCGCCACCCTTCCCCTTGGAATTTTTTTGACTACTTCATAAATCCTTTTAGAAGGACTGTCCGAAACCAGCTCATAGCTTTCCTTAATCATGCGCCGGATGTCATCATCCGGAACAGAACCATCCAAAATTATGGTATTCCAATGTTCCTTATTCTGATGATATCCGGGAAGGACAGACGCATATGCCTGACGCCAGAAATTGCGCCACTCCGGATCCACCTTTACATTGATGCAAATACTGCCATCCTTTTCATAAGTCCAGAGAAACGCTTTTTTATTCTCCTGATATCTTACCAGAACCCAGTTCGTGTCATGAAACGGCATATCCTGATAAACATGTTTCATCTGCATTCCATACGATAATACCGATTCCCTTGTTGTCATTTCAAAGGTCTGCTTTTCTTTTTTCAATATAATTCCCTCCAATTCTTTCCTGCTTCCTGCTGATAAAAAATAAAAAACAAATAAATTTTATCGTTACTATCCGCAGTCGATTTTGCACCATTTTTCAGTTTCTTTTTTCTTGACACGCAAACGTAATACTGATATAATATCGTATAAGCGTTGTTTTGATGTTTTCTTTTAAAAATCTATTTATCTTAAGGAGGACTTTCTATGCAAATATTTTCATTCATTTTAAACCAACTTACATCACACAAAAATAATACACCAAACCCATCTTTTTTTCACTCTTTTCCAATATTTTTTAAAAAATTTCTGCTTTGTTCCCTGCTGATTGCTTTATTCGCTCCATGCTGCCTGCCTGCTGCAGCAAATACATCAAAAGCTGCTGCCCCGCTCATCATTCTTTCCAAATATTCCCTCACCATGAATATCGGGGAAGAATACCGGCTCAAAGCGGTCACTTCGGATTTCAGTTTTCCCAAATTCAAAAGCTCTAAAAGTTCCATTGCTTCTGTGGATTCTTCCGGCCTGATCACAGCCAAAAAAGATGGTGATTGTAAAATCTCTGTCAAATCTGGCTCCAGAGAAGTCTTCTGCCAGATTCAGGTAAAAAAGACCACCATCACATTAAACCAGACAAGGCTTACTCTCGAACATGGAAAGACCTTTTCCTTAAAAGCAGAGGTTTCCTCTGGTCACAGACCGGAATTTAAATGC
>CADBMP010000179.1 GCA_902795775.1 uncultured Lachnospiraceae bacterium
AAAAGCAGCAGACTCTGTAAATTAATGAAAAAAGAAAGGGTGAAAATTATGGTAATTATCGCAGGAATTATTGGAGTAGTCATTGTGGCAGCAGTAGTGGTAGTGGCTGCAGTATCAGCAATTGTGGGTGGAATTAAAGCAGCTGCATTAGATGAGGATTAGAAAATTAAAAATGATTAAAATCAAAAAGATAGAGATTGGGACAGGCAGGCCCAAAATATGTGTTCCGGTTGTGGAAAGCAGAAAAAAAGAAATCCTGGAGCAGGCAGAACTGGCAAAAGAGTCTGGGGCAGACATTGTGGAATGGCGTGCGGATTTTTTTGAACAGGTACAGAAAATAGAAAGTGTGTTAGAGGTTCTTTCGGAACTGCACTGTATATTGGAGGATATGCCGCTGCTGTTCACTTTTCGTACTGCAAAAGAAGGAGGAAAAAGAAATATTCTTTGGGAGCAGTATGAAACGCTTTTGAGAAGGGTGGCAGAAAGCGGAGCTGTGGATCTGGTTGATTTAGAAATCTTCAGGGGATATGACGAAAGGCTGCATCAAAAGAAGGATTGGAGGGTTACGGATGTTTGTAACCGGAGAATCCTGGATCTGATGGAAGGCTTGAAAAAAAGGGTAGTAATTATTGGGTCTTATCATGATTTTGAAAAAACACCCCCGAATGAGGAGATTCTTAGAAGGCTTTTGTTCATGGACCGGATGGGAGCAGATATTCCCAAAATTGCGGTTATGCCAAGGGAACGTGAGGATGTATTGCGGCTCATGGAAGCAACCTGTCTGGCAGAGCGGCTGATCATGGAAAAACCATTGATAACCATGTCCATGGGAGCATTGGGCGCAGTCAGCCGGGTATCCGGAGAAGCCTTTGGTTCGTCAGTAACATTTGGATGTCTGCAAAAAGCAAGTGCGCCGGGTCAGATAGAGGCGGGCAGGTTGTTGGAAGTCATAAAAATACTTCATGGGGAAGAAGAAAGAAAATAGTTTCTGTCCACGCTGTTTGTGGATAGCAGCAAAAAATACAAAGGAGCAGGGAGGATGCAGTTACAGAAACATCTTTATTTGATTGGGTTTATGGGTGTTGGAAAAACCAGCACCTCAAAGCAGCTTGGGAAAAAGTTAGGAGCTGCAGAGTTGGATACGGATGAAATGATTGTGGAAAAAGAGGGAAAATCCATTCCTGACATTTTTGCAGATTCTGGTGAAGAATATTTCAGGGGACTGGAGACCGGAATTTTAGATGATTTGGCAAAAATGGAGCCTTGTATTGTTTCGTGCGGCGGTGGAATGGCCCTGCGGAAAGAAAATGTTAAAAAAATGAAACAGACAGGAGTGGTCGTATTTTTGGTGGCAGATCCGGAAACGATTTATCTTCATGTAAAGGATAGTAATGACAGACCGCTTCTGAACGGGCATATGAATGTTCCATATATTGCAGGGATGATGGAAAAACGGGAGCCGAAATATCAGGAGGCTGCGGATATCATCATAAAAACAGATGGCTATCTTCCATTTCAGATAGCAGACCAGATTATTGAAATTCTGGAAAAGAGAATTTAGGACTTGAAAAGAGCGAAAAAATTGTGTATAATGAGTTGTCTTAGAGTGCTTTCTTTGATGGTAAAGTGATAAAGGATAACGTTTGACAGGCGGGCTGTACCAGTGGACGGTGATGTACTGGCGGGCGGTCATTCTTTTCGCTCGTGGGTAATAAGGTGCAGAAAAGTGAAGGAGGATAAGTAGTATGATTTCAGCAGGAGATTTCAGAAACGGATTGACCATTGAATTTGAAGGAAATGTGTATCAGATTATTGAATTTCAGCATGTAAAGCCTGGAAAAGGGGCTGCATTCGTCAGAACAAAATTAAAAAATATCAAGAGTGGCGGTGTGGTTGAAAAAACGTTCCGTCCTACGGAAAAATGTCCACAGGCACATATTGAACGCATGGAGATGCAGTATCTGTATAGTGATGATATGTATCATTTTATGAACACAGAAACTTATGATCAGATTGCCATGACGGCAGATCAGGTCGGAGATGCCATGAAATTTGTGAAAGAGAATGATATGGTAAAAATGCTTTCTCATGGTGGAGAAGTTTTTGCGATTGAACCGGAGATTAATGTGGAGTTAGAGGTTACGGAAACAGAACCGGGATTTAAGGGAGATACTGCAACAGGTGCAAATAAACCGGCTATTCTGGAGACAGGAGCAAAGGTCAATGTACCATTGTTCGTTGAGGTCGGAGATAAGATTATGATTGATACCCGTACCGGCGAATATTTAAAAAGAGTATAAATTTCCGGGGATAAATAGTGTGAAATCCACAGGTAGGGAAGTTTCCCTGCCTGTTCTTTTTCTGTGCAGAGAAGTTCATTCTGGTATTGAGTGTTGGAGGAAATGGGTTATGAAAAAAATCAGTATTATTATTCCCTGCTACAATGTGGAAAAATATATTGACCGCTGTGTACGTTCACTGGTGAATCAGACCATTGGAATTGATTCTTTAGAGTTGATTTTTGTAGATGATGCTTCTTTAGATGGAACAGTATCCAGATTACGGCGCTGGGAGAAGAGATTTCCGAATTCTGTATTGCTTGTGGAATGTGAAAAAAATGGAAGACAGGGAACTGCAAGGAATATCGGGCTTACCTATGCTTCGGCGGAATATATAGGTTATATGGATGCAGATGACTGGGCAGAGGAGGAGATGTACCAGAAACTTTATGAATGCATGGTACAAAACGATGTAGATGTTGTATCCTGTTTATTCGGCAGGGATACAGGTGATGGAACGTTCACAGAGATTAGCAGGTATGGAGGAACGGCAAATAAAAAAATTTGCATCCGGTCAGAACAGGACAGGGAAAATTATTTGCAATGCGGACTTCCCGGAGGTGTTTACACCCGTTTATATCAAAAAAAATTTCTGTTGGATAATGGCTTGGTTTTTCCGGAAAATTTGGCATATGAGGATAATTATTTTGGGATGATGCTTTCTTTTTCAATCACTTCTTATTATGTGATGGATGAGCCGTTATATCATTATTTTTATAATTTGGAATCTACCGTTACCAGTAAAAATACATCACATTATTTAGACCGGATTAAAATTGAAATGATGATTTTGGAAGAATTAGAAAAACGGGGGTTATTAAAAAAATACAGGGAAAAAATATTAAACCGCTTTTTGAAGATGTATTATATTAATACATTACATTTGATTTTTACCAGATTGGATGAGCTGCCTCTGAAACTTTTAGAACAAATGCGGCAGACTGTCCTGGAAAAATATCCGGAGTGGAAGGAAACAAAATATTATTTATCATTATCAAGCATGGAAAAAGGCTTTTTGCAGACCTTAGAGGTCGATATGACAGAGGAAAAGTGGAGAGCACTCAAGGAGAACTATTTGTTTTTGATAAAAAACAGAGGTCTTGTCACTCGTTAGGATGTATGCTATAATAAAATCGCTTTGTAGTTTTATTATATGAAAACTGCAAAAACAGCAATTTGGGGTCATGTCCAAAAACATAGACTTACGTATGATACAGGGCAAGATTTTTTTTGTTTAGGGCTGGAGGAAGTTATGAAGGAAAAAGGGAAAAGTATTATCAGAAAAATTACTGAGTTCGGGGTCATGCTCTGCTGTTCCTGTGTTTTATTCGCAGGCTGTGATTCCGGCAGCACATCGAAAAAAGCAGAGGACAAGGTTTTTAAGGCAAAATATAGTGAAAATTATCAGGAAATCGTTGCAAAGGGCATTATTTACAATGTAGACGAAGAAAAAAAGAAAGCTTCTGTAACGAGTTATTATGATCTGGATCAGAAGGTTTTTGAAATTCCTGACTCCATTATTTATAAAAAGGAGACGTATCCTGTGACCAAAGTGGAAAAAGGTGCCTTTGGAACAAATATGGAGATTACAGAGCTTTCCATTGGGAAGAATGTAAAATCTTTGGAGGAGGATGCATTTTACACGTGTCCTGAGTTGAAAACAATTCACTTTTCAGAAGGATTGGAAAAAATCGGGAGCTATGCACTCGGTGCATGTGGTTTCTCTGAGCTTCATCTGCCGGATTCCTTACAATATATATCAGATTATGCATTTACTGCAAATGATAATTTAAAAAAGGTCGTTTTTCCTTCTAAAATCAATAAATGGGGCGCAGAGTCGTTTTCAGAGTGCCATGCGCTGGAGGAGATTGTATTTTCAGACGGTGCGGTATCGGTAGGAAAAGGTGCTTTTACAAACAATACGGCCTTAACAAAGGTGACGCTGCCGGATTCCTTTAAGGAAATTGGAGCAGAGGCGTTTTGGGGATGTTCTGCACTTACAGGAATGGAGCTTCCAAAAGGGCTTACATCGATTGGGGAGAATGCATTTGCTGATTCTGGTATTACTCAATTAAAGATTCCAAAAAGTCTTTCAGAGGTGAATCGTGACATGTTTGATGGAATGATGGAGTTAAAAAAGCTGATTGTACCGGAAATTTATCTTTCGGATTTTCAGGAAATTGTAACAAATGATGTGGAACTGGAGAGCTATTAGCATAGTGAACATAAGAGAAGTATATAAAAGTGAACGGCAAGGTATAATTATTGTTGTTTACTATACTTGTATTACCCCCGGCTAAAATGGCAGTATGCTCAGTTTTGGCCGGGGTTTTGTTATGCACACGCTCGTATAGAGAAAATAACTGCCTTCGGCAATATGCGGGCGGCAATGTACCAAAGGTGCATTTAGCTAGGCAGCAAAAGACCTGCCTCCTGCCTGGCTTCATAAAGACGCATGAAGTGTGATGGCACTTCCAAATATTCAAAAAAGGAAGGAGCAAAAATGCCAGAAAACATTTTTAAAATCATCGGAGAGAAAGAAAAAGATTATGAAACACTCAGTGATACAGAAAAGATCAAAAAACTGGAGACAGTCCTGCAAGGGCAGAGAATGCTTGAAATGGAAAGATACGTATATCTTTCCGAAATTACAGGAAAAATGAGGAAACAGCTGCATTATATCCTGGGATATGCGGAGCTTGCAATGGAAGGGGATTGCAGTGAAGCAAGTTTAAAAGAAAGCTTTGACATCATTATGACGAGCGGGAATAAAATGGCAAAATATCTTTTTGATCTGAAAAGAAGGATGTGGGAGAATAATTTTTCCAAAAAAGGAGTAAGTGAAAAGAAATACTGGAATGAAATTTTAGAAAAAATAGGGAATACGGTGCAGCCTATGCTGGTTCCAAAACATCTGACTCTGACGGTGGATTTTAGCGATGTAGTACATACCGGGATACAAGTGGAGCTGTTTCAGATTTATCTTATTTTATGGAATCTTATAGAAAACGCAGTACAGTTTTCAAAGGCAGAGGGAGAAATTTTTGTCCGAATCAGAGAAATGGAGTATGAGAAAAAGGGCTATTCCTTGTTTGAAATTCGTGTGCAGGATACAGGCATTGGAATTAGTGAGGAGTTTATGCCAAAGCTGTTTGAGTTTCATGAAAAAGAACAGCGGGAAGAGATTGCAAGTATAGGCAGGGGAATCGGGCTTGGTGTCGTAAAGAGGGCTGTGGAACGTTTGGAAGGAACCATCCGGGCAGAGAGTATTCTGGGAATAGGAAGTACCTTTACGGTATTGCTGCCATTGCGGGTAAAGACAGAAGGAGAAGAATAGGGAACCAAAGAGTAAATTTGGTCAGAAGTAACAAAAAATATACAAAAAATCCAAAAAAGGATTGAAAAAATTGCAAAAAACTACTAAAATAGAAATGTTAAACGAGTTCGGGTTCTGAAGAAATACGAAATAAAGAAAGACCTGTTCTGAAACAGGAGATGGAGGAGAATATGATAGAATGTAAAGGGAAGATTGCAGTGCTTACCAGTGGAGGTGATGCACCGGGAATGAATGCGGCAATACGTGCTGTGGTGCGTACAGGAATTGCAAAAGGGTATGAAGTGTATGGAGTCAGGAGAGGCTACAATGGTCTGTTAAATCGGGATATGAAACTGATGACCTTTCGTGATGTATCAGAAAAGCTTCAGCATGGCGGAACCTTTTTGTTTACGGCACGTAGTGCAGAATTTGGAGAGGATGCAGGAAAAAGAAAGGCAGCCAAAATTTGTGAGGAGTTAGGAATTGACACCCTGGTGGTTATCGGGGGGGACGGTTCTTTTACCGGAGCGAAGGATTTGTCAAAGTATGGTGTAAATATCATTGGAATTCCTGGAACGATTGACCTTGATATTGCGTATACGGAGTATACCATTGGGTTTGATACGGCAGTAAATACCGCCATGGAGGCGATTGACCGTTTGAGGGAAACCTCTAATTCACATGAACGCTGCAGTGTGGTCGAGGTCATGGGGCGTTCTGCAGGGTACATTGCGCTTTGGTGTGGAATCGCCAATGGAGCAGAGCAGATTATTCTTCCGGAGGAGTTTGACAATGATTATGATGCATTGATTCAGGTCATCAAGAGCAACAGAGAGTCAGGCATGACACATCAGATTATTATCAATGCAGAGGGAATTGGTCATTCTTATGGTCTGGCAAAGAGAATCGAGGAAGCGACCGGCATGGAAACAAGAGCAACCATTTTAGGACATTTACAGCGTGGTGGCAGTCCAACGGCAAGAGATCGTGTGTATGCGTCCATTATGGGTTCTTATGCGGTAGACGTCATTGATCAGGGAAAGAGAAACCGGCTGATTGGTTATAAAGATGGACATGTATATGATGTAGATGTTGAGGAAGCATTTGCCATGAAGAAAAATATTGATGATTATGAGTATGAGGTGGCAAAGATTTTAGGTACCAGATGCGATTATAAAAATATTTAATGTAAAAAATATATCTGAAAGACTGTCCTGCAAAAGTGTTTTGCTTGAAAGAACGGATAAAAACGCTTAAGCCGGACAGTCTTTTTTTCAATCAGGGGAGAATGGTATGAATAAAAGGGTTCTTGATACAGTGGAATATGATAAAGTAATCCATATGCTTTGTGAACATGTAGACAGCAGTATGGGAAAACAGTATTGTAAAGAGCTGCTTCCCATGACGGAGCGTAAGGAAATTTTTTTGGCACAGAGAGAAACTTCTGATGCGCTTACCCATCTTTTAAAAAGAGGAGAACTTTCTTTCCGGGGAACAAAGGATGTCAGAGAGAGTCTGAAACGTTTAGAAATCGGGGCAGTCCTTGGTATGAAGGAGCTTCTTTCCATTTCCATGCTGTTGAACAATGCGGGAAGTGTGAAAAAGTATTTCAGAGAGGATTTAAATGAGGAAGAAGAAACAGGAGATTCCTTAAATGGGTATTATCAGCGTTTGGAGCCTCTTTCATTATTTATGAATGAAATCAGAAGATGCATTCTTTCTGAGGAGGAAATGGCAGATGATGCAAGTCCGGGACTTTCTAGTGTCAGAAAGAGTTTAAAGAGGTGCGCAGGAAAGATTCATGAGCAGTTAGGACAGATTTTATCCGGTTCCAAGCGTGCAATGCTGCAGGATGGAATCATCACCATGCGTAATGGGCGTTACTGCCTGCCGGTAAAGGCAGAGTACCGAAATTCCTTTGGGGGCATGCTGCATGACCAGTCAGCCACAGGGGCAACGCTTTTTATTGAACCGGAGGCGGTGGTGAAATTAAATAATGAGATTCGGGATTTGGAGTTAAAGGAACGGGAAGAAATAGAAAAGGTTCTTTCCGAACTCAGCAATCAGGCGGCAGAACAGAGCTTTTTCATTGAGCAGGACCTTAAAGTGTTAGCAAAGCTTGATTTTATTTTTGCGAAAGCGAAGCTTTCAAAAGAAATGCATGGAACGCAGCCTTCCTTTCCGGAAGAGGATGGCGGTCATATTCTCATAAAAAAAGGAAGACATCCTCTGATTCCAAAGGAAAAGGTGGTTCCAATCGATATCCGTCTGGGAAAGGAATTTTCCCTTTTGGTGGTGACGGGACCGAATACAGGAGGAAAGACGGTTTCTTTAAAGACGGTGGGTCTTTTTACGCTGATGGGACAGGCAGGGCTTCATATTCCCGCGTTTGATGGTTCTGCCTTAAAAATTTTTACAGAAGTATATGCGGATATTGGAGATGAGCAGAGTATTGAACAAAGTCTTAGTACATTTTCCTCTCATATGGTCAATACTGTATCCATTTTGGAAAAAGCAGACGAAAACAGCCTTGTCCTGTTTGATGAGCTGGGAGCAGGAACGGATCCTGTGGAGGGAGCAGCACTGGCGACCGCAATCCTTTCAGAGCTTCATGGCAGAAAAACAATGACGATGGCGACTACGCATTACAGCGAATTAAAGCTTTATGCGCTGGAAACACCGGGGGTGGAAAATGCATGCTGTGAGTTTGATGTGAAGACCTTAAGTCCCACATACCGTCTGTTAATTGGGGTTCCGGGAAAGAGCAATGCATTTGCTATTTCTGAAAAGCTGGGACTTTCCAAAGATATTATTGAAAATGCAAAAGAACGGATTACTTCAGATGCGCAGGCATTTGAGGATGTGCTTAGTGATTTGGAAACAACAAGGAACCAGCTTGAAAAGGAAAAATCAGAGGCTTCTAAAAAACGGAAGGAAATTGATGCGCTGAAGAAGGAATTCCGGGAAAAGAGTGAAAAGCTGGAGAATAGAACAGAAAAAATAATTTCCAGGGCGAATGAAGAGGCGGAGAGGATTCTGGCAGAGGCAAAAGAATATGCAGACGAGACGATCCGGAAATATACCAAATGGGCAAAAAGTGACAAGCATATCAGGGAAATGGAGGCTGAGCGGACAAAGCTTCGGGAAAAGATGGGGGCGGCAGGTTCTGCAAAGAAAAAAGAAGAAAAAAAATCTGTTTCCAAAACAAAGGCTTCTGATTTGATCATTGGGATGGATGTGCGCATACTTTCCATGAATACCACAGGAACGGTAAGCACACTGCCGAATGACAAGGGAGAGCTTTTTGTTCAGGCAGGGCTTTTGCGCACGAAAGTAAGCTTAACGGATATTGAGGTGATTCAGGAACCAAAGCCGGAAAAGAAATCAAAGAAAAACTCCGGCGGCGGCAGGATACGCATGGATAAATCAATGGACGTCCATCAGGAGGTCAACTTGATTGGAATGACGGTGGACGAGGCAATGCCGGTGCTTGGAAAATATCTGGATGATGCTTATCTGGCACATCTGGAGCAGGTACGTGTGATTCATGGCAGGGGAACCGGTGCATTAAGAAATGCGGTGCATGCCCACTTAAAAAAGATGAAATATGTCAAATCCTACCGTTTGGGCGAGTTCGGGGAAGGAGACGCCGGGGTGACGGTAGTGGAATTCAAATAAAAATGTGCATGTCTTCATAAGGCGTGATGATAGTCACAATTAAAATATCCCGAAGAAAATTTAATATAATCAAATTTTCTTCGGGATATTTTGAGAAGGCTGAACTGTTATAAATAATATGCTGCAAAGGTCAAAAGGTATTTTGGCATTATATTATTTTGATAAAGCTTCAAAAATGGTATCCAGCAGCCGGTCGTTATCCTCCGGTTTCATGAAGCAGAAACGGATGTACTGGTCGCCTAACGCATCAAAGGAGGCACAGTCCCTGATCATCATTTTCTTTAAAATGGCAGCTTTAAAAAGCATGGTGCTTGTGACCTCTTTTTTGAGAATCCGAAGCAGGATGAAATTACTGTGTGGCGGGTAATACCTGAGTGCATTGCATTCATCTAACCGTTCGCAGATCCTTTTGCGTTCCCCGGAAATCAGTGTTCTGGTATCGTCAATGTATTCGGTATCCAGAAACATGATTTTTCCAGCAGTTTCCGCGAGGGAGTTGATGGTCCATGGTTTTTTGTACATGGACATTTTAGAAAGCAGTCCGGCATTTCCACAGACCCCGTAGCCCAGTCTCAGACCCGGCGCGGCAAAAAATTTAGAAATGCCGCGCAGGATGATTAGGTTTTCATATTCCCGGATCAAAGGAATGGCGGTATCTGTTTCCGGGTGTTCGGTAAATTCTATGTAAGTTTCATCAATCATTACAAAAATGTGCTTTTTTTTGCATATTTCCAGGATGTTTTTCATTTCTGCACTGGAAATCAGGGAAGAAGTCGGATTGTTTGGATTGCAGAGGACAAAAAGCTCTGTATCCGGTGTCAGGGCTGCTTTAAAATCATCTTCAGAAAAAGTGAAATTATTTTCCTCTTTCAGATTCAGAAAATGGAACGTGCTTCCTGCAAGCCGAAGTTCATGTGCATATTCGGAATAAGTAGGTCCCAGTAAAAGGGCAGATTTTGGATGGATGCTCTGAATGACTAAGGAAATGAGCTCTGTGGAGCCGTTTCCTACAATGATATGGTGAAAATCATCTTTTACATAATCCGCGATTGCAGTCCGCAGGGAAAGATAATTTCTTTCTGGGTAGGTGGTGATTACATCCAGATGGTCTGCAAGCTCCTTCCTCAGACGGTAAGAAATACCGAGCGGGTTCACATTTGCTGCAAAATTGATGATTTCTTCCTTTTTGATTCCGTATGTTTCTTCAATTTTTTCTAAATCACTTCCATGAAAATAAGTATTTTGTTTTGTGTTCATGTCTGCCTCCCCATGCACATATTTCTCCGGTTAGTCCTAAAATGATATGAAAGCTGCACTTTGCGAATATGCGCGCGTGAAGTACGCCTTATATTGAATTGCCGGAGTAATGAGTTATCTTGTAAGCATTTTATGATGTTGCGGTCAAAAGATATCATTTTATTATTGTGAAAAGCATTATATCATTTTAGGAAAAAGAAAACAACTAAAATCCGGTTTGATTTTTCAATGTCAAATGATATAATGGAAAACAGATGTAAATATTCAGCATTCTTATGAATCCATATAAATTTTTTACTGAAAACTTGTTTTTAAGTGAAAAATTTATATGGATTCATTGGGAAAAGCTTGTAAGCTCCACGCATGAGGAGGCGACGCATCAGGAACGTATCCATATTTTGAACAAATTAGCAGAGTATTTTACGGTGGACTGTTATACCAATGATTTTATGGAGTCAAGGAATGGGATTCGGGTACATCCGGGCGTGGGGTATTATACGGAAATGCCTGTGATTTTCCGAAAATCAAAAATCAATTTGTACCGGGGAGGAGAAAGCAGGTTCCGATTCTGTGCCGGATGCGGTTTTCAAAGCTTCCTCCGGGCGGTAGAATATGATTTCTTCCGGGGAAAACATGGTGCAAAGCTCTACATTTGGATTCCGGAAGAGGCAAAATTTTCTGCCAGCTTTTGTTTTTCTTTGGTGGCATCCGCCACAAAAAGCAGGTCATATATTCTTTCTGAAATGGGCATTTCTGCATATTTCCCCAGAAAATAAGGAAAAACCAGCTGTTCTGTTCCGTCCGGATGAGGAAAATTTTTTTCCACATATTCCACGCCATCTGCACTGTTACAAAGGAGAGAAATATTCCATGAATTTATGCAGGAAATCC
>CADBMP010000180.1 GCA_902795775.1 uncultured Lachnospiraceae bacterium
CCCATTCCTGCAAAAGCTTAAGATTTCTGCATACGATAAAATTTTTTCCGGATGATACCAGTTTTCAAAATCAAATAAAGAATCCGCCCCTAAAAGAAAGAAAAAACAATATTCCGGATATTTTCTTTTTAACCGTTCCAGTGTTTCTGCAGTATAAGTAATTCCCGGATGTTTCAGTTCAAAATCAGATGCTAAAAACCCCTCTTTCCCACAAACCGCCAGTTCTACCCAGTGAAGCCGCAGGTTTTCCGCCGTTATCTTTCTTTCTCTTTTATGGGGAGGAATTTTTGACGGCATGAACCAGACTTGATTCAGCTCTTTCTGCTCTTTTGCGGCATGCGCCATTTCCAGATGTGCCAGATGGATTGGATCAAAGGTGCCTCCCATAATTCCAATTTTCACTATTTTTTGTTTCCTTTTTTCTTTTTCTGTTTTGCACGTTCCCTCTGTTCCTTTTCCACATTCTTTTTATAAAGGACAATCTTTTTTCCGATTACCTGAACTACCTCAGAACCTGTCCGTTCAGATACTAAGACCGCCAGCTCATTCGGATCATCAGCACAGTTCTTTAATACGCTGATTTTAATTAACTCCCTTTTTTTTAAAGCTGCACGCAGTGCCTCCACCTGTGCAGGTGTTAAGCTGGACTTCCCGATTTGAAAAATACTTTCTATTTTCATGGCCTGTGATCGTAAATCTGCTCTTTCCTTACTTGTCATTTTTTATTCCTTCCTCCGTTCTTAATACCTAATGTACTGACACGTTGATAATCAGATAACTGCACTATCTATATCACCATCTGCTGCGTTGTATCAGTTCACCAGACTAAACCGTAACTCCGAAACGCTTTAAAATTGTAACATATATATACAAAAAAAGCAACATGGCACAAAAATGCCACAGGGAAATAGCATTTATTTCGGGGCAATAAACAGATTTAAAAAGATATATTACTATCGAAAATTTATTTACCAAAAACATAGCGGAAAAAGACGGCGGCGTAAAATCTTGCCATAAATAATCAATCTGCCACATCCACATCCGGGACAATCTGGATGGCATAATCAGGATATAGCTCCTGCGTTTCTTTAAAAAGAATCTGAAACGCCTCTCGCCTGTCGATATCAAAGCTGCATACCACATCAAAGCGCATGTTTTTTTCCTGCATATCCACATAAAAACCATGCATCTGCATCGCCCAGTCATGGGAAAGCACCGCCTTCTGTACGGTATTGCGTATCTGTGCCGCTTCTTCATCTGTCGTATTATATGAATACACGCCAATTCCGGTAAGAATCACACCGGTGTTATGATATATATTAAGCTGTACCCTGCGCGTCAGCCTGTCCGCCTCCTCTACCGTCATGGTGTCCGGCAGCTCCAGATGCACAGAAGCATAATATTTTTCCGGACCATAATTGAACAAAATCAAATCATAAGCCCCTAAGACCTCCGGCTCCTCACAGATAAGAGCCTTGATTTTCCTGCTCATTTCTGCATCATTTCTTTTTCCGATGATATCATCCAGCGTTTCCATCATCATTTCAATTCCTGCTTTTATGATGACAATCGAAATCAGAACGCCCACATAAGCTTCTAACGATATCCCCAGTGTCAAATCAATGACTGCACAGGCAAGTACAGAGGCAGACAGCACCGCATCAAAAAAAGCATCCGAGCCGGAAGCAATGAGCGCACCGGAATTTGCCCGTTCTCCCTGTTTTTTTACAAAGCTGCCCAGAATAAGTTTGACAAAAATAGCAACGCCTATGATCACCAACGAAGAAATGCCGTACTCTGCCTTCTCCGGAGCAATAATCTTCTTTCCAGATTCGACCAGAGAGGTCATTCCGGCATAAAGGACGATTGCTGCCACGAGCATGGAGCTCAAATATTCAATCCTGCCGTAACCAAGCGGATGCTTTTTATCCGGCTGTTTTGCGCCGAGCTTCGCCCCAATGATTGTAATGACGGACGACATGGCATCAGAAAGATTATTCACGGCATCTAAAATAACGGCAATCGAACCGGAAATAAGCCCCACAAACGCCTTGAACGCTGCCAAAAATACATTTGTCACAATTCCTGTCACACTGGTTCTTATAATTATTTTTTCCCGGTCTAAAGCAAGTGCTGCCATATCTTTTTTTTCACTGTTCATGCTTCACCTCCATGTTGAAATCATGTGTATTCTCTCCCTGCAAATTTTACGGAACCATAAAGTATATTTTAACATTGTTCAATATAAAGTGCAAGAAAATTAGAATCTTTCTGCCTTCCCAAAATATCATCCAAACACTACATCCAAAACCATCATAAAAGAAAACCCCGCTGCAAAAAGAAGTGTTCCCGTCTGTGATTTTTCCTTTTGGGCCGTCCCTGAAAGCAGTTCCCCTGTCACCACATAAATCATTGCCCCTGCCGAAAAGCCCAAAAGATACGGAAGCACAGGAATTACAATTCCTGAAAGAAGAACTGTGAAAATTGCTGCCACAGGCTCCACTGCGCCTGATAAAATCCCATATAGACACGCTTTTCTCTTTTTCATTCCACCTGCATAAAGCGGCAGTGAAACAATGGCTCCTTCCGGCAGATTCTGCACAGCGATTCCCACAGAAAACACAAATGCCGACAGGAACAGGCTCCTTTCCCCAACAGAAAGACATTCTGCAAAAGATGCTCCCACCGCCATTCCTTCCGGAATATTATGTATGACAATCGCCAATAAAAATAAACGTAATTTTTCTTCCTCATTCCTTTTTTGAAAATGAGATTCATCTTTTAACTCCTCCGGTTCGCAGGGCAGCTTTTTTTGTATCCATGCCAGAAAAAACATTCCAAGCCAGAAACCGGCACATGCCGGGACCACAGAAAACCTCCCAAGCTTTTCTGCCTGTTCTATGGCAGGCAGAAGCAGGCTGAAGACAGATGCCGCCATCATCACTCCTGCTGCAAATTCATTCAGATAAAACTGCACATTATCTCCCAGCTTTTGTTTTGAAAACATCACCAGGACAGCACCAAGCGAAGTCGCAAGCATAGGGAGTAAAATCCCTAAAATCAAAAGGATATCCATGATGAATACTCCTAACCCGTTATGCTTTACCATTACCTCGGCTATTTGAATTCGTTTTTTCATTCACCGGGCTTTTGATATCTGCCAAAAATCTGCAGATATCATAAGTCTGGATTATAAAAAACGATATATTAGCAGCCAAGGAAAAATTTTTACTGTAAATCATAAACAGAATAATCCCATCATAAATATCCTATACGAAATTTTCAATGATATGCTGTTTTCTCTCCAAAATTTTTGTTTCATAATTTCTTAAAATGTGGTATAAAATAACCAAGTCCACCATGCCTTTTAAAACATTTTTCGCCGGGTTAGAGATTTTCTCACCATCAATTTCCTAACACTTCCAGCACTTCATCTAATCTTCGGTTCACTAATCCTGAAAAGAATGTAATGTATTCATAATTCACCATATCATTCCGCTCCTGTCCATTTCTGATCAAATCCATATAAGTTCTTACTTCATCCTCTTTTAATTCCACAGGAAAATATCCATCTCCCAGCAGGATATAGCTCTCGCATAACCTGCTCGTCCTTCCATTATAATCTACAAATGGATGTATGGAAACCAAATTATAACTGAAAAAAGCAGCTCTCACAACCGCATTTTCAATGTTCATACATTTCTCCAGCAAACGTTTTAATAGCTTATCTATTTGGTTTATTGCTGCCACCTGATAATTATCGTTTCCTATCCTCACCATTCTATTTCTGATTTTCCCTGAATTTTCCTGACTTAACAAATTAGATGCAATAGCCAAATGAAGGGACATCAGGCCATCATATGTCAGCGGTATTCCACCAAGCGCACGGCTTCTGGCAAGCTTAGAAGCCACACACAAATTATGGCACTCCAGAAACTCCCGAAAACCGGTATCGCGTGGCATGATGCTTTCATAAATTTCTCTGGTGTCATCATCGCTCAGCATAGTTCCTTCCGTATAAAGAGAAGATTTAATATGCTTTATATCAAAATGCTCCATGTATCGCTCTAAATAATCCTTGTCATAAGCTGCATGTATTAAATCTTTCTTTTTTTCCAACTGCTTTAAATAATTCACCTCAAGTTTTTTTTTACTTATATCTGCAATATCGTGCCACATCCAAATCCCTCCTGAATTTAATCAAGTATCCCCTATCATCTCCAATAGTCTTCACTATTTCTTTAGTGTATCACGCTTTTTCCCTTGCGGCAATGATTTTTATTTAAAACATTCTTTACACGGGGCTGTGCATATTACCTGGGCTATGAAAAGGACAGAACCAGTACAAATGCCCTGATCCTGTCCTTTTAAAATGCACAGGGGCGCACAAGGAATTTTTCCGACTTACGCCAGATGCGCCCCGCAATGTACCAAATGTACATTTGATTTGTTTATTATACCTTAATGCTCCCCACAGATGACCATACCGAATAATATTTTTTCCCGCTGATGGGCTGGAAGGTGCGTTTTCTGAGATAATACGTTTTTTACACTTTCTGCATCGTAATGGATACACTCTTCCGTAATTCATTGTGCAAAATTATATATCTTTTTCCTCTTCTTTCAAAGATTCTTCCCAAAACATAATTTTTCTTTCTATATCAGAACACTTCTGCATTAAAAAATAATTCCATAATTCTGTTTTATGGTTTTCATATAACTCCTCTATCCAATCACCTGTCTGCTGATTGATTCCATATCTTCCAAATACAAAACCATAGGACTCATTTTTTGATGAAAGCCTCCCTACACGCATTTGCAAATAATCCCTTAAAATAATAGAAATTACTTTATATCTTAGAATCATTACGTTCTTTTCAGATATTTTTTCGCTGATTTCCCAAAAATCTTCATGTTCCAGATATACACATTGAAAAACAGCAGTGAAATCTGTTTTTAAACTGTCGTTTGAATCACCCAGACTGCCCTTGACTTGTTCATGGGCTTTCTTGACATTTTTTTCATAATCTTCCAGCCATTTTAAAAAGTCCTGATTCTGCTCATAGGCATCAAGCTTACTGATTTTTTCTCTAA
>CADBMP010000181.1 GCA_902795775.1 uncultured Lachnospiraceae bacterium
CAGGAATGCATTAAATGAGCGTGTTGAAAAGTACACATCCGGAGAGCTTGTTCCTCCAGGGACCCTTGGAGTCATCTTTGCTGATTTGAACGGACTGAAGACTGTAAACGATGAAAAAGGGCATGAGGCGGGGGATCGATTACTTGTCAGGGCAGCTTCACTTTTAAAGATTGGCTTTGGAGACTGGGAAATCTACCGCGTTGGTGGTGATGAATTTTTAATCCTGTGTCCGGATATCACAGAGGCGGTCATGGAAAAACAGCTTTTCGAGACACGAATGCTGTCGGAAAAAACGGCTGATGTGAGTTTTGCTTTTGGAACTGTTTACTGTAAGGGAGATTGCAATATCCAACAGGCGATAAAGATGGCAGACGAGAAGATGTATCAGGATAAAGAAATCTATTATCAAAATCATGCGGATAAGAACCGCAGGTCACAGTAAAATGTTTATATAACCACAGGAATCGAAAACAATAATAGTTTTGACTTCTGTATGAATATGGTATAAAATAGAAATATGTATTTTAAGGAGGCAGATTTTTGTTTCCTAAAACAAAGAATCGGTGTCAGGGAGGGCCTGGAAATGAAATTCGTGGAGCTTCTGACCGGTAGAGATGAATATGGAGGATAGGGTAGTTATGGAAAAAAAGCTTAAAGTTGGTATCCTTGGCGGTACCGGAATGGTAGGACAAAGATTTATTTCACTGTTAGAAAATCATCCTTGGTTTGAGGTCACAGCAATTGCGGCAAGCCCAAGAAGTGCCGGAAAAACGTATGAGGATGCAATCGGTGCCAGATGGAAGATGACAAAGCCGATGCCGGAGGCTGTAAAGAAAATCGTGGTACAGGACGTAAGCGCCGTAAAAGAAGTGGCAGCAGGTGTTGATTTTGTTTTCAGTGCTGTTGATATGACAAAAGAAGAAATCAAAAGAATCGAGGAGGAATATGCAAAGACAGAAACGCCTGTGGTTTCAAACAACAGTGCGCACCGCTGGACACCGGATGTTCCTATGGTCGTACCGGAATTAAATCCGGAGCATTTTGAAGTAATTGCAGCACAGAAAAAACGTCTGGGGACGGAACGGGGATTCATTGCAGTAAAGCCAAACTGTTCCATTCAGAGTTATACACCGGCACTTACCGCTCTTATAAAGGCAGGGTTTATGCCAAAGACGGTCGTTGCCACGACCTATCAGGCAATTTCCGGTGCAGGAAAGACCTTTAAGGACTGGCCGGAGATGGAGCATAACATCATTCCGTACATTGGCGGAGAAGAAGAAAAAAGTGAGCAGGAGCCGCTTCGTATCTGGGGCCATGTGGAAAATGGAGAAATTGTGAAAGCAGATGGTCCGGTAATCACTACGCAGTGCATACGCGTGCCGGTTCTGGATGGTCATACTGCAGCTGTTTTTGTTACGTTTGAAGATGGAAAGAAACCGTCAAAAGAAGAAATCTTAAAAGCATGGAAAGAGTTTTCCGGACTTCCACAGGAGCTTGGTCTTCCAAGTGCACCAAAGCAGTTCATCCAGTATTTAGAAGAGCCGGACAGACCGCAGGTGGCATTGGATGTGGATTATGAAAACGGATTTGGGGTTTCCATGGGACGTTTGAGAGAGGACACGGTATTTGATTATAAATTTATCGGGCTTTCCCACAATACGGTCCGCGGTGCAGCAGGAGGAGCGCTCCTTACGGCAGAGCTTCTGACCGCACAGAAATATATTACAGCAAAATAGAAGAAGGTACAGCATAAAAAGGAGGTACATGATGGCAAAACAGGATAACGCAGAAACAGGACATCAGTATCGTATTTTGGTAAAGGGAATTGTACACAAAGAGAACCGGTTTTTGATTGTGGAGAAATTTTTTGATGATAATATTATGGAACCATATCAGTGGGAATTTGTGGATGGTGTGGCAGAATTTGGGGAATCTCCGGATCTTGCGGTAGCGCGCATCATTCAGGAGCAGACAGGACTTACGGTGGTCATTGACCGGATTTTATACACATGGACAGTCATGATAGGTTCTGAGTGTACATTGGGACTTTCTTATCTTTGTCTGACCGATATGGAGGAGGACGAGGTCGTTGTTTCTGAGGAATTAAGAAGCGCAAAGTGGATTGATGCCGAGGAATTTCCTGATTATATCAAAAATAAGAGGATGCTTGGGGATCTGCAGGATGCAGAACTTTACTAAAATGTCGTTTTTAATGACCCTGACTATCATGTTATCTGCCAAAAGTCCGTTTATAAAAGACTTTGGGCAGACTGCATAAGTCAGGCTGATTAAAAGCCTCAATATGAAAGCATAAAAGAGGGATGGACTGTGGAATCTGGAAGGAAGCAGTCCGTTTCTTATATGCACACGCCCGCATAGGGAAATTTTGCAGCAAAGCTGCATACGGGCGGCGCAGTGGGCAGAAGGCAGAAATCCTGCCTCCTGCCCGATTGTGCAGGAATAGATTGCATTGGTTATGATTACCTTTTGTAAGGAGAAAATGGGATGGAGAAAAAAACGGAGAAGATATGGATACGCGGGGGAAGACTTGTGGATCCGGCGAATGGAATAGATGAAGTCTGTGACCTTCTTCTGGAGGACGGGGTGGTAAAGAAAGCCGGAAAAATAGAATCAGGGACAGAAACAGCAGATGCAAGGGTAATCCATGCAGAGGGAAAGGTTATTATGCCGGGGTTTGTGGATCTTCATGTGCATTTAAGGGAGCCGGGATTTGAGTACAAGGAAACCATAGAAACGGGCACAAAGGCAGCAGCACATGGAGGTGTGACGACCATCTGTCCGATGCCGAATACCAATCCGGTCATTGACAGTGCGGAGGCGGTAAAGGATTTATTAAAACGTGCAGAACATGCGCCGGTGCACGTCCTGCCGGTAGGTGCCGTAACAAAGGGACAGGCAGGGAAGGAGTTGGCGGATATCAAAGGCATGAAAGAGGCTGGCATTGTGGCATTAAGTGAAGATGGCAAGTCGGTCATGGACACGCTTTTATTCCGGAGGGCACTTAAAGAAGCAAAGAAATATGATCTGCCCATGCTTTCCCACTGTGAGGACAAGCCTTTGGTGGATGGCGGTGTGATGAACCAGGGGAAAAAATCTGAGGAGCTTTCGCTTCCGGGAATTACAAATGCAGTGGAGGATGTCATTGTGGCAAGGGACATCCTGATGTCAAAGGAAACGGGAAACCGTCTTCATCTCTGTCATTGTTCCACAGCAGACAGCGTCCGTCTGATCCGGTTCGCAAAGGAGCAGGGACTTCCTGTGACCGGGGAGGTGTGTCCGCATCATTTTACCATGTCAGATGAGGAGATTACGGAGGATCATGGGAGATTCAAGATGAACCCGCCGCTTCGGAGCAGGGAAGATGTCCAGGCATTACGGGAAGGACTAAAAGACGGCATCATGGATGTTATTTCCACAGACCATGCACCACATGGCGCAGAGGAAAAGAACCAGTCCATGAAACTTGCCCCGTTCGGAATCGTGGGGTTAGAGACTTCGTTTGCACTGGGGTATACAGAACTGGTAAAAAGCGGACTCCTGACGCTTTCCGGGCTTGTGGAAAAAATGAGCGTGAACCCGGCGAAGGTGTTAGGGATTGAAAAGGGAAACTTAGCTCCGGGAAGGGCGGCAGACCTGGTAATCGCAGAGCTTGATACAGAATATGAAATTGACCCGGATACCTTTTTTTCAAAAGGAAAGAATACGCCGTTTGCCGGGAAAAAAGTGTATGGAAAAATTTTGATGACTATTGTGGATGGCAGAGTCGTATATGAGGAAAAACATTAGTGGTGAAAGGGAGGAAAAATATGATTGATACATTGATTCAGAAAATTAAAGAAAAAAATGCACCGGTCGTGGTGGGACTTGACCCGACGTTAAAGTTTGTGCCGGAAATGATAAAAAAAGAAAATTTTGAGGAGTATGGAGAAACCCTGTTGGGAGCTGCGGAAGCTATCTGGCTCTTTAACAAAGAAATCATAGATGCAACGTATGACCTGATTCCGGCAGTCAAACCGCAGATTGCCATGTATGAGCAGTTCGGTCTTCCGGGACTGGAGGTGTTTCAGCGGACGGTAGATTACTGTAAGGAGAAAGGGCTTGTGGTTATCGGGGACATCAAGCGCGGGGACATTGGCTCCACATCAGAGGCATATGCAGTCGGCCACATTGGAAAAGTGCAGATTGGAAACACTTCCATTGCTGCCTTTGATGAGGATTTTGTAACGGTCAATCCGTACCTGGGAACCGATGGCGTGAAGCCTTTTGTGGACGTATGCAAAAAAGAGAAAAAAGGGATTTTTGTTCTGGTAAAGACTTCAAATCCGTCCAGTGGTGAATTTCAGGACCAGAAAGTGGATGGAAAGCCTTTGTATGAGCTGGTGGCAGAAAAGGTTGTGGAGTGGGGAAAGGACTGCATGGGAAGCACATACAGCAACGTAGGCTGCGTCATTGGTGCAACGTATCCGGAGCAGGGAAAGACACTTAGAAAGCTGATGAAAAATACGTATATCCTGGTTCCGGGATATGGTGCACAGGGGGGGACGGCAAAGGATTTGAAGGATTATTTTAATGAAGATGGTCTGGGTGCAATTGTCAATTCTTCCAGAGGAATCATTGCTGCTTATCAGAATGAGAAATACAGGAATTTTGGAGAGGAGCATTTTGCAGAGGCTTCCAGAAAAGCAGTGGAGGATATGATTGCAGATATCAGGAGCGTGTTATAGGGGGATGGATTATGGCAAAAAGAAAGGTACTGGCGCAGGTGGCCAGTCAGGAAAGGCTTTCAGGGGAAATCTACAGTATGTGGATTTCCTTTTCTGAAGAGGATAATATTGCGGAAGAAGCACAGGCGGGACAGTTTCTTTCCCTTTATTGCAGGGAGGGAAGCAGGCTTCTTCCAAGGCCCATCAGTATTTGTGAAATTGACAGGGAAAAGGGAAGGCTTAGGTTGGTGTACCGGGTGGCAGGAGAAGGGACAAGGGAATTTTCCACGCTGCAAGAGGGCGATACCATTGAAGTCTTAGGTCCTCTGGGGAACGGATTTACAAAAAAAGAAGGAAAAAGCATCTTAATCGGGGGAGGCATCGGGATTCCGCCTATGTTAGAGCTTGCAAAAGCACTTTTTAAAGCAGGTGGGAAAAAAGAGGATATTCAAGTGGTCTTAGGGTATCGGGATAATGACCTGTTCTTAAAGGAGGAATTTGCACCTTATGCGGAAGTATTTGTTTCTACGGAGGATGGAAGCGTGGGAACAAAGGGAAATGTGATCGATGCGGTAAACGAACATCAGATTTCCGGCGGGGAGGTCTATGCCTGTGGTCCCCTTCCCATGCTTCGCGGCGTGAAAGCATATGCCAAAGAACATCACATTCCGGCACAGATTTCCATGGAAGAACGGATGGCATGTGGAATAGGTGCGTGTTTAGTGTGTGTCTGTATGTCAAAGGAGACAGATGCGCACAGCCATGTGAAAAATAAGCGGGTCTGCAAGGATGGCCCTGTGTTTGATGCGGAGGAAGTGGAGCTTTAAAAATGTCTTCGGGTGGAAAGAAGGCTTTGGAATGTGGGTATTGTGGATATATCCGGCACATTTCGTTCAGATATCAATGTGCCGGTATATGAAAAAAGGAGATGGCTTATGAATACAGAAAGAAATCTATCTGTGGATTTTGCGGGAGTCAGAATGAAAAATCCGGTCACAACGGCATCCGGGACGTTTGGCTCCGGGATGGAATTTGAAGAATTTGTGGATTTGAACGGACTGGGTGCAGTAACGACAAAGGGCGTGGCAAGTGTTCCCTGGGAGGGAAATCCGGTACCGAGGATTTGTGAGACATATGGTGGAATGCTGAATGCGATTGGGTTACAAAATCCGGGAATTGATGTCTTTATAGAAAGGGACCTTCCGTTCTTACAAAAATATGATACGAATATCATTGTCAATGTCTGCGGAAAAACACCAGAGGAGTATGTAGAGGTGGTCAGGCGGCTGGCAGCGGAAAAGATTTCACTTTTGGAAATCAATATTTCCTGTCCGAATGTCAAGGCCGGCGGGATTGCCTTTGGGCAGAATCCTAAGCTTGTAGAAAAAATTACAAGAGAAATCAAGGACGTGGCAAAACAGCCGGTCATGATGAAGCTGAGTCCGAACGTGACGGATATTACAGAGATGGCAAAGGCGGCAGAGGCTGGCGGGGCAGATGCCATTTCACTGATCAATACACTGACCGGCATGAAGATTGATATCCACAGGCGTTCTTTTGCGCTGGCGAACAAGACAGGCGGACTGTCCGGTCCTGCCATTAAGCCGGTCGCAGTGAGGATGGTCTATCAGGCGGCTCACGCAGTAAAAATTCCTGTGCTGGGCATGGGCGGCATCCGCAATGCAGAGGATGCGCTGGAATTTATCATGGCAGGTGCCAGCATGGTTGCGGTGGGAACGTATCAGTTTCATCATCCGTCTGCAGCGGCAGATGTCGTTCAGGGGATAGAAGCGTTCATGGAAGAAAACGGCGTGAAGGACATTAAAGAACTGATTGGCTGTGTGTGAATCCGGCCCTGATAAGCACGATGAACCTAAAACAATATATTAGCTGCTGGAAAAGTAAAGCCGTAAATAGCAGCCAAAAGAAAGAAAAGGGAGAAATCTAATGAGCGAAAAATTAGTTTTGATCGATGGGCACAGTATCATCAATCGTGCGTTTTACGGGGTGCCTGACCTGACAAATTCGGAAGGCTTCCATACGAACGGGATTTATGGATTTTTGAACATCATGTTTAAAATTTTAGAAGAAGAAAACCCGGATTATCTGGCGGTGGCATTTGACCGGAAGGAACCCACGTTCCGTCATAAAAAATATGAGGCATATAAGGGCACCAGAAAACCCATGCCGGAGGAGTTAAGAGAGCAGGTGCCGGTGCTTCAGGAGGTCTTAAAAGCCATGCAGATTCCGGTCATTACGCAGGCAGGCATTGAAGCGGATGATATCTTAGGGACACTGGCAGTACGTGCCGGAAAGGAGGGAAAAGAGGTTTCTCTTATTTCCGGTGACAGGGATCTTTTGCAGCTTGCTTCGGATAAAATTTTGATCCGTATTCCAAAAACAAAGCGCGGCGGTACCGAAATAGAAAATTATCATACAGAGGATGTGGTGGAAGCGTATGGTATAACGCCTGTGCAGGTGATTGACATGAAAGGGCTGATGGGGGATGCGTCAGATAATATCCCCGGAGTGCCCGGCATTGGGGAAAAGACTGCAGGAAAACTTTTGGGGCAGTTCATGACCTTGGAAAATACGTATGAACATCTTTCGGAGGTGAAGCCGGAAAGAATCAAAAAACTTTTGACGGAGCATAAAGAGCTGGCGTTTTTAAGTAAGGAGCTTGCCACCATCAAAACAGATTGTGAGCTGGAGTTTTCCTGGGAACAGGCAAAATATGAAAATGTTTTTACCAAAGAAGTATACGAATGGATTGGTAAGCTGGAACTAAAATCCTTTGAAAAATATTTTTCCAATGAGGTGGCAGAAAGTGCCGCAGAAAAGGAACTCTCCTTTGATGTATTCTTTACGGAGACAGAGTTTTCGCGTCTGGTGGAAAGGGTTGCAGGGAAAGCACCGGAACGGGTGGGAATCACCTTTTTAGGGGATGCCTGGGTAAATGAAGGGGCGGAAAAAAAGAAAGCAAAGAACAAAAAGGAAGAACATCTCCATCTGGTTTTAGGGGAGGAAAATAATCTTCAGGTTTCCGGACCGGAAACAGGGAAAGAGTTTCCTTTTCTTGGATTCAGCATTGTTTATGCAGAAGAGGAGAAATTATGCGGGAGCTGCTTTTTTGTGAATGATGCACTTCCGGCAGAAAAAATCATAGAGGGTTACCGGAAAATAGAAGCTGTCACAAAGCAGGCAGCTGTCATTGACTGGAAGGATCAGATGCATCAGGTGACGCCTCTTGTTCCTTTTTCAGAAGAAAGGGAAATGCCTGACGAAGAAGCTTTTGGAAAAGGGGAAGATTCTTTTCCATCCTTCTTTTCCAAAATCTTTGATGTGGCTTTGGGGGCTTATCTTTTGAACCCACTGAAAAATTCATATGAGCCGGAGGATATTGCAAGGGATTATCTGGGAAAAAATGTACTCTCAAAAAAAGAGCTTTTTGAAAAACAGAAGTTTTTGGAAATAAAGGAAACGGAAGAATATAAAGCCATTTTAAAAGAAAAGGAGGCTGACGCAGGGGGAGTTTTTAAAAAGATTGTGGATTACATGGGAAATTTAAGCTTTGTCGCATATGCCTCGGCACCTGTGATTGAAACTGAGCTGGAAAAACAGGGGATGCTTAAGCTTATGAAGGAGATAGAGCTGCCGGTTTCTTATTATTTGTATCAGATGGAGCGGGTGGGCGTTCATGCAGACAAGGCGGAATTATCCTCAATTTCCGGACTGTTAGAGGAAAAGATACGTGTTCTTGAGACAGATATTTATGATTTGGCAGGAGGAAAGGAATTTAACATCAATTCCCCAAAACAGCTTGGAAAAGTGCTTTTTGAGGATATGAAACTGCCATTTGGAAAGAAAACAAAAACCGGTTATTCTACTTCGGCAGAGGTTTTGGAAAAGCTTAAAAACGAAGACCCGATTGTGGCAAAAATTCTGGATTACCGCCAGGTCAGTAAATTAAAATCCACATATGCGGATGGTCTTCCTGTGTTCATTGGGGCAGACAACAGGATTCATGGAAAATTTAACCAGACAATTACTGCCACCGGACGTATCAGCAGCACTGACCCGAATTTACAGAATATCCCGATTCGTATGGAAATTGGAAGGGAGATACGGAAGGTCTTCCAGCCCAAAAAAGACTGGATTTTTTTGGATGCGGATTATTCACAGATTGAGCTTCGTGTGCTTGCGCATATGTCCGGGGATGAAGAACTTTTGGAGGCATACCGCAGGCATCAGGATATCCACAGAAGTACGGCATCTAAGGTCTTTCACACACCGTTTGATGAGGTGACAGAGCTGCAGCGGAGAAATGCAAAGGCGGTCAATTTTGGGATTGTGTATGGAATCAGTGCCTTTGGACTGGGGCAGGATCTGAATATTTCCAAAAAAGAGGCACAGGAATATATTGACCAGTATTTTTCCACGTATGCCACTGTGAAAAAATTTATTGACGGGCTGGTAGCATCTGCAAAGGAAACGGGATATGCCAAGACACTGTTTGGCAGAAGACGTCCGGTGCCGGAACTGAAATCCAGCAATTTCATGCAGCGTTCCTTTGGGGAGCGGATTGCCATGAATTCTCCGATACAGGGAACGGCGGCAGATATCATCAAGCTTGCCATGATCCGCGTGGCGGAACGTCTGAAAAAGGAGAAGAAGCAGGCGAGGATTGTGTTGCAGGTGCATGATGAACTGCTTTTGGAACTTCCGTCGGAGGAGAAGGAGGAGGTAAAGAAAATTTTACTGGATGAGATGGAACATGTGGTGGAGTTTTCCATTCCTCTGGAGGTGGAGGTTTCTGAGGGAAGAAACTGGAAGGAAGCACACTGATATATCGGTTTTTAATAATCCGGACGAAATGATATTAACCCGGCGTATTCCGCTTTCCTATGAATCCATATAGATTTTTCAGTGAAAATTTGTTTTCAAATAAAAATCTATATGGATTCATAAATTCGCACATATTTTCTGCGCATGACCAAATTGCGAAGCAATTTATATTTTCATAAAATTTGATGATAGTCAAACCCAAAAATCAAATATTATATGTAATCAGTCAGAGATGGGATAAGGAGAAAAAAGATGTATATACTAGGTCTGACCGGCGGGGTCGGGAGCGGCAAGACAGAAGCTGCAAGGCTTTTACAGAAGCTGACAGGGGCAGAGCTTCTTCTTTCGGATGAACTGGGCCATCTGGTGATGGAACCGGGACAAAAAGCATATGAGAAAATCGTGGAATATTTTGGGGCAGGAATCCTTTTGCCGGATGGCAGGATTGACAGGAACAGACTTTCGGAAGTCGTGTTTCAGGCACCGGAAAAACTGGAGGCACTGAACCACATGGTGCATCCGGCAGTACTTTCTTATATGCAGGATTTTATTCTTGAGCGGAAGAAGAAAAGCGGACTTCTTGTCATAGAAAGTGCCATTATGTTTGAAAGCGGATGTGACAGGTTCTGTGATGAGGTCTGGTACATCTTTGTGCCGGAAAAGGTCAGGGTGCAGCGTCTGATGGAGAGCAGGGGATATTCAGAAGAAAAGTCCGCCGCCATCATAAAAAAACAGATGGAAGCGGAGGAGTACCGCAGGCTGTGCAGCAGGGAAATTATCAATGATGGTACGTTAGAGGAACTGCAGGAGCGTCTGTGGGCGGCTGTGGGAATCTGCATCCGGTAGGATACACCAAAAATATCCCGAAGAAAATTTGATGTATATTTTTGGAAGGCGGAACTGTTACTAAATATATCAGTTTTGAAAAAATTCAATACTAAGAAAGTATTTTTTTTAGCAGCGGAAGATTGACATATGCTTCTAAAAAAGAGGCGGCAAAAATCAAAATTATGCCAAAAAGACAGAATGGGAGTTGTTTGAACAGCAGCTCTCTTTTTTTGCGTTTTGTACCGGAAAGACAGAATGTGTCGTGCGTTTTTCCAAGGAAACGGAAGGCAAAAAGGTAAAACGGGCACAGCAGCAGGGCATGCGGCGTCAGAAAACAGAGGTATTCCAAAAGCCCCTTAAAAATATGGTCTTTGTGGATGCAGAAGGTCAGAAGGATTCCCTGTATAAGTCCGGTGTAGCATAAAAAAATCATGGAATATAATTTATAAGCATTTGTAAAGGCAAAAAAAACCAGAAAAAAGAAGACCCTGATATGCAGAAAGAAATAATAAAAAAGGAGGGCTTTTTTTTCACTTTCCAGTGATACGATTTTTCCGGTGTCTGTCTTAAATTCCAGAAAAGCAGCATGAAACACAGAGGAAAAGAAGAAACCGGACAAAAGACAGCCTGCAAGGAAACTGGCAAAAAAGAAAAAGCAAATTTTTCCTGTCTGCTGTTTTTTAGGATTTCTTTCTTCCTGTGAAGTGTGTATGACATTCATAAGGAGCACTCCGGAGGTTTTGTTTCAGTATATGCAGGAAAAAGGGGAATCATTCGCAATTTCCGGTCATGTCCAAAAAGTGCAGATTATGACGAATTTTCGTATACGTTTTTCTTTGTATTTTGCGGAACAATCCGGTAGAGTAAAATTATATCTGAAACTTTATCAATCACTGTTATTGAGGTTATTAATAAGTTCGACTTATGATATTAGCCTAAAATCTTGCATATATAGATTTTTGGCAGATATCATTTAGTCGAGGTTCAAAACCGATATACTGCTTATTACTTACTGGAAAACGAAAGGAACCGGCTGTATGGACCGGTAAAGAAATATGATATGAAAAAATTATTGCTTTTGGAAGCAGGCTTTGTGGGATTTTTGCTCCTTTTTATCATTACTGTGGTACAGATGTCTTCTTGTGGAAGAAAAGCGCAGCTTTCCGGGGTGGACGCAGAAAAGAACCGTATGCAGCCGTTCGGGGATTTGTGGATATATGCCGGAAAAATATCACTGGATGCATCTCCTTTGAAAAAGGGGACAGAAGCAGAAGAAAACATCTGGGGTCTTTGCTTTTCCAATATTTTTCTGGATGCAGAGGAGGAAACCGGGCAGAAGTCCGGGAAAAATGCAGCGTTTTTTTATGATATTGAAAAAAAAGAGAAGAAAACCTGTCTTACCATACGGGTTTCATCTTCTTTAAAAACTGCAGAAGGGCAGGAGGTCACAGCGGAGGACCTTTTGTTCAATTATTACATCAGGTGTGATCCGGCAGGGGAAGAAGGACATTCCTTTGCAGCAGGGATTGAAGGCGGAGAGGAGTATTATTACGGAACAAATTATATTAAGGAAAGAAAAAAGAAGCTTGGGGAGCTTTTGAAAAAACCGGGAAAAGAACTTGAAAAAATGATTGTATCAAATCTTGTCCTGCCAGAGCTTACATTGGAATATGAATGGGTGGAAAACATGTTTTCAAAGGAAAAATACAAAGAATTCAGAAAGGGATATCAGAGCGCAGCAGAATTTTTTTCTCATTTTTACGCATACCGGACATCCTATCAGCCGGGAAAAAAAACAAAAGAAGAAATTATTTCTGAAATTGCAGGGCAGTATGGCACAAATTATCATGCATTGGAAAAAGTCACAGGAAAAAGCTATCAGGAAAAAGCCGAAAAGTATGCCCTCTCTTTGCTTTTGAAACAGAAAAAAACGGATATGGTAAAAAGTATCCGGGGGCTTAGGAAAATGGATGCGCATACCATCCGGCTTATTTTGTCAGATACAGAACCAGACCTGCAGAAATATCTGGATTTTTGGCTGCTTCCTTTAAAGAATTATGGTGTACTGGGCTGGGAGAAGGAAACTTCTGTCTGGAAAAAGGGAAATGCGGTGCATGTTTTGGAGCAGACAAAGAAAAGCATGATTGGCAGTAATTCCTATTTCTGCCGTTCCATGGGAGAGGAGACGCTTACATTCTGTAAAAATGAATATGCCTTGAATTTCCGGAAAGAAGCCGGAAAAATATACATACGCCGGAATCATGCGTATTCGGTCAGGGAAATTGTGGAAAAAATGCTGGATGAAAAAATTGATATTGCTGTTTTTCCATATTCCAGGGAGTCAGAAAGCCTGATCAAAGAAAGAAAAACCGGCGCAATAGAGAAGCTTGCACTTTTTTTCACAGAGGAAGAAACAGATACAGGCATCTTATACCGGACAGACTATGTGAATGCGACCACGCTGCCACAGGGCTGTAAAAGCATACGCCGGTTTTTCTGTGAGGCCGGAAGGATAAAGGTGAATGAATGAAAAGCCCAATCCCTATGCGGGCGTGTGCATAAAAAAGTGGTTATTTCCAAAATGGAAACAACCACTGTCAGTTTCACCGGTTATGATACATGGTTTCGTAGTAATTCTGGTATTCCCCGGAGATGATATTTTCCCACCATCCCCTGTTTTCAAGATACCATGCAATGGTCTTTTTGATGCCTTCTTCAAACGGGGTCTTTGGCAGCCAGCCAAGCTCCCGGTGGATTTTTGCAGGGTCAATGGCGTATCGCCTGTCATGCCCCGGACGGTCAGTTACATATTCAATGAAATCTTCTCCCTTTCCCAACTCATGAAGAACCGTTTTTGCCACCTCCAGATTTGTCCGTTCGTTATGTCCTCCAATATTATATATTTCACCGGCGGTACCCTTTCGGATGATCTGGTCGATGGCGATGCAGTGGTCTTCCACAAAAAGCCAGTCACGCACATTTTCTCCCTTGCCATAAACCGGAATCTTTTTCCCATTCAATACATTCGCAATCATCAGCGGAATAAATTTTTCCGGAAAATGATATGGTCCGTAATTATTCGAGCAGCGGGAGATGGTGCATGGCAGCTTATATGTACGGACATAAGCAAGAACCAAAAGGTCTGCGGATGCCTTGGATGCAGAATACGGACTGGAGGTGTGGAGCGGGGTTTCTTCTGTGAAGAAAAGGTCCGGCCGGTCTAAGGGCAGGTCGCCGTAAACTTCATCTGTTGACACCTGATGATATCGTTTAATGCCATATTCCCGGCACGCATCTAACAGGACACCGGTTCCTAAGATATTAGTACGAAGGAAAACCGCCGGGTCTAAAATGGAGCGGTCCACATGGCTTTCAGCAGCAAAATTCACTACAACATCCGGATGCTCCTTCTGAAAAAGCTCAAAAATGGCAGTCCGGTCTGCAATATCCGTTTTATAAAAGGTAAAATTATCCTTTTCCATGATAGGGGCAAGTGTTTCCATATTTCCTGCATAAGTCAGCTTATCCACACAGATGATGGAATCCTCCGGATAAGTATTTACCATATAATGACAAAAATTTCCGCCAATAAAACCGGCTCCGCCTGTAACAATAATCTTCATAAATTAACCTCATTTCTGCGCTGCTTTTTGGTTTTCCGGTCCATGCCCGCGAAAGGGATTCGCCCGCAGCGCACAGACGAATATCCTGCTGGTGAGGTCAAAGATGCTGACTGGTGCCCGCAAAAGGGATTGGCCAGACGGCGCACAGGCACATGACCGGAGGGTGAATCAGTACAAAATCTTATTATCTGCAACACGTCTTAAGTGTTTTCCATAAGCAGATTTTCCATACAGTTCTGCCAAGGCTAAAAGTTCCTCCCTGTTAATCCAGTGTTTTTTATATGCAATTTCTTCCACTGCGGATATCTTGATTCCCTGACGGTTCTCAATGACGCGGACAAATTCTGTAGCATCGGAAAGGGAATCAATGGTTCCTGTGTCAAGCCATGCATAACCACGTCCAAGGGTAATGACGTTCAAGCTGTTTTCTTCTAAATAAATGCGGTTCAGATCTGTAATTTCCAGTTCGCCTCTGGCAGACGGTTTGATTTTTTTTGCCTTTTCTACAACAGTCTTATCATAAAAATATAATCCGGTCACGCAGTAGTTCGACTTTGGATGTTCCGGTTTTTCTTCAATAGAAACAGCATTTCCGTATTCATCAAATTCCACAATGCCGAACCGCTCCGGGTCATCCACGTAATAACCGAAAATGGTGGCTCCATGTTTATTTGCAGCTGCAGCCATAAGATGCCTTGATAAACCGTTTCCATAAAAGATATTATCTCCTAAGATCATGGCGCAGGAATCCCCGTCAATAAAATCTTCACCAATCAGGAACGCCTGTGCCAGCCCGTCCGGGGAAGGCTGCTCCTTGTAGCTTAAATGGATTCCAAAGTTACTGCCATCCCCTAACAGATTCTGGAAATTTGGCAGGTCCTTTGGGGTGGATATGATTAAAATATCCTGTATTCCTGCTAACATTAACGTGGAAAGCGGGTAGTAGATCATGGGTTTGTCATATACAGGCAGAAGCTGTTTTGATGTGACCATGGTAAGAGGGTAAAGTCTTGTTCCGGAGCCTCCGGCAAGAATGATTCCTTTCATTGGTTCAGTATCCTTTCTTTTTAGGTTTTTGTAAAAATTGCCATAGTATAAAACTGGATAAACCGAAAAAACAGCCCTGCATCTTTATAATGTTCCGCAGTCAGCAGATACAAGGCTTTTTTTGCCTTTTTGTTTTTTTCATAATAAGATTTATATTTGATATAAAGCTGTCTGCAGCCAATGGCACCGTTCACAGAGCTGTAGTCGCTGTAAAAATTTCCATTAACCCGGATGGCTGCTTCCTCGACAGGAAAATCCACAATCTGCTTCATGCGCTGTAAACGCAGAAAGAGTTCATCATCCACATGTGAAACCAGATATTCATCAAAGCTGCCAATCAGCTTAAAGCAGTCTTTGTGAAAAATGAGTTGTGCCAGATATGCAAAGCCATGTGAACTGATCTGATAATTAGAAGCATCCAGAATATTATTCGCCTGTAAGATATAATTTGTGCAGACTACGGACCGGTCTCTGTGGGATTCCAATTCTTCAATGGCTAATTCCAGTCTTTTCGGCGGCATAATATCCTGAGAGGAAATGAATGTTAAGTATTCTCCATGAAAATTATGCAGCATTCTGTTTTTAGAGATTACGAATTCATTGTCATCTGTCATTTCAAAAAAAGTGATTCCGTAATAAATCGGGTCGCTGCGGTCAGACTTTAATGCCTCTTTAAAGGTACTGGAAGGTTCATTCATATCAAAAACGATGATTTCGATTTCGTTGATGGTCTGTGAATACAGAGAATGAATGCACCTTTTGAACAACATGAGCGGTGTATTTTTTGTTAAAATGACAACGCTGACTTTGGGTTTCAAATCTGTCATAAAAATCCTCATTTCTGCGCTGCTTTTCCTTCATAAGATGTGTCATGCAAACATGTCTGTATTGCAAACTATGTTTGCATTGCAGACTAGGTTTGCATTGCAGCGCGAATACACAATAGTGCCTGATCTTTTTTTGGATACGTCCATTATAGTATGAAATATGGAAAAAAACAAGGCTGAACTGGAACGGAACGTATCTATTCAGCCTTCTTATGAATCCATATAGATTTTTTACTGAAAGCTTGTTTTCAAGTGAAAGTCTATATGGATTCATAAGGTGTGATGATAGTCAAAACAAAAATACCCCAAAGAAAATTTGATGTAATCAAATATTTTGAGGGGTATTTTGGGAAGGCTGAGCTGTAACAACGGAACATCTGTCATTATGAGTTTTAGGTAGCCAAAACCGGTGAGTTGTGTTATACTATGCGTTATAAGTGGCAATAGAAGAAATGGGAAGTATCTTTCAGTATGACAATGAAAAATCATAGGAGGAAAACAGATGTTGGATTGTTTAAAAAAATTTGATTGGAAAAAGGGTGGAATTTTTGCAGCAGGAGTCGCTTTTGGCACAGCGGGCATTAAGCTTTTGACGAGTGAAGATGCCAAAAAGGTGTATACACATTGTACAGCAGCAGTGCTCAGGATGAAGGATTGTGTAATGGATACTGTTGCAAAGGTACAGGAGAATGCGGAAGATATTTATGAAGATGCAATAATCATTAACGAAGAACGGGAGGAAGAAATCGTAGAAGATGAAATTTCAGATTAAACATAGTACAAAGGGCAGGCTTCGTGTCCATCTCATGCAGGAAGACCGGATGACATTAAAAGAAGCGGAAATTCTTCGTCATTATCTTCAGAAGGATTCCTATGTGAAAAAAGCAAGGGTGTATGAACGGACAGAAGATGTGACCGTTTTTTATGCCGGTAGCAGGGAACATATTATACAACTTTTAAAAACATTTCATTATGAAGATGTGGAACTTTTGGAAGAAGCCAAAGAACAGGAGCCGGAAAAGGACGCTGCAGCCATTGGCGCATCTGTGCTTTCGGTGCTCCGGGATGCAGGCGTGTATTCTGTGTCTGTGAAGGATGGAAAATTTTTCAGGGTGGTTGCAGAAGCAGATACTATTCTGTTTGATAAAGCCGGGACCCTCACAAAAGGAACGCCGACGGTGGCAAGGGTGTATTCTTTTTGCAAGGAGAAACCGGAGGAGATGCTGCGTCTTGCAGCATGCCTTGGAGAGCAGTTTCACCATTATATGGCAGGAGTTGTGGTGGAAGCGGCAGAAAAAAAGGGTCTTTTTTATGACAGGATGCATGCAAAGGTGGAAAATGCGGGACCATATGGAATTGCTGCAAATGTTCAGGGAAAACGTGCCAGTTTTGGGGAACATCGTTTTGTGTTTGAAGAAAAGCACTGTAAAATTCCTTATGGGAAAGATGATTTATTTCAGAAACTTCCGGTGGAGGATTTTATTCTTTATCTGGCATTGGACGGGAATCTGGCAGCTGCTGTCTGCATAGAAGATCCGGTCAGGGAGGAAGCAGGTGCAGTGGTTTCATCGCTTAAAAAGGCAGGGCTTGAGCGCATTATCATGCTGACAGAGGATGATGAGAAGGCGGCAGAGGCGGCTGCCGGGAAGGTGGGTATTGATACTTATTTTTCCGGGATGACTTCAGAGGATAAGGCTGATTTTGTAAAAAAAGAAAAAAAGGAAGGAAGACGTGTCCTCATGGTCGGGAACGGAATCCATGATTTAGAGGCACTTTCTGCTGCAGATGCCGGAATTGTGTTCCATGACGGAACAGATGCCGCAAAAGGAATTTCGGATATTGTGATTGAAAACGGAGAGCTTTCCAGTCTGGTTTCACTAAAGCATATCAGTGACGGACTCATGAAAATATAAGGTCTTTGGAAAGATATATACAGAGGAAGAAAGAAGATGAAAAATTTTGGAGATAAAAAAGGAGGAATTTGTGTATGAGCTTAGAAAAAATTTCACTGGAGCAGAGACTTAAGGAAAACAGTTACCCGGGCAGGGGGATTGTTATTGGAAGAAGTGCAGATGGGAAACATGCGGTGACAGCATATTTTATCATGGGAAGAAGCGAGAACAGCAGGAACCGTATCTTTGTGGAGGATGGAGAGGGAATCCGCACACAGGCATTTGATGAGTCAAAGCTTAGTGACCCAAGCCTGATTATTTATGCACCGGTCCGCGTGCTGGGAAATAAGACGATTGTAACAAATGGCGACCAGACGGATACCATTTATGAGCTGATGGATAAGCAGCAAACCTTTGAGCAGGCACTCCGTACCAGGGAGTTTGAGCCGGATGCGCCAAACTACACTCCTAGAATTTCGGGAATCCTGCATCTGGGGGATGGAAATTTTAATTATGCAATGTCCATTTTGAAAAGCAATCAGGGTAATCCGGATTCCTGCAACAGATATACGTTTTCTTATACAAATCCGGCAGCAGGTGAGGGAAGGTTCATTCATACGTATATGGGAGATGGAAATCCGCTGCCGAGTTTTGAAGGCGAGCCGGAGCTTGTGGATATTCCTGATGATATGGATGCATTTACGGAGCTTTTGTGGAACAGTCTGAATGAGGAAAACAAGGTTTCTCTTTTTGTAAGATATATTGATATTGAAACCGGTGAGTATCAGAGTAAGATTGTGAATAAAAATAAATAAAAAGACAGGTTGTGAATGACAGAACGAAACATGTAGAAAAATGGGGACAAGTTATCTACGAATGTGGAAAACTACGTGGATAACTCAAAACTACAAAAGTAGTACATAGAAAAATATAGAATGTCACTGTGGAAAACTTTTTGTGATTAGGTTGGGAAATGTGGATAGATATTCAAAAAATGCAGAAAAAGCTTAGCTATACTGAGAAAAATCTGTGATAATGGTATATGTTCTTTGGAATAATCCACAGATATGAAGATGATAGTAGAAAATTGTATAATTGTAGAAAGTTATCCACAAAAAAGGAGGGAATCATGAAAGAATTAGAATTAAAATATGGCTGTAACCCGAACCAGAAACCATCAAAGATTTTTATGAAAGACGGAAAAGACCTTCCAATTCAGGTATTGAACGGAAAACCGGGATATATCAATTTTCTGGATGCCTTCAATGGCTGGCAGCTTGTGCGGGAGTTAAAGAAGACTACCGGGAAACCGGCCGCAACTTCTTTTAAGCATGTTTCGCCGGCAGGTGCGGCAATTGGGAATCCGTTAAGTGAAGTAGAGGCAAAAATTTATTGGGTGGATGATTTAGGGGAGCTGACCCCGCTTGCTGCAGCGTATGCAAGGGCAAGAGGTGCGGACCGTATGTCTTCTTACGGGGATTTTATTGCACTTTCAGATGTCTGCGATGTCTGTACGGCGAAAATGATCAAACGGGAGTTTTCTGATGGAATCATTGCTCCGGGCTATGAGCCGGAGGCATTGGAAATTTTGAAGGAAAAGAAAAAAGGCGCATATGCCATTATCCAGATTGAGGAAGGCTATGAGCCGGATCCGATTGAGCATAAAGAGGTCTTTGGCATTACGTTTGAGCAGGGAAGAAATGAGCTGAACATTGATGAGGCATTTTTCAGTAATATTGTCACAGAAAACAAAGAGCTTCCGCAGAGTGCGAAGGATGATATGGCGATTGCCATGATCACATTAAAATATACACAGTCCAATTCCGTCTGTTTTGTAAAGAACGGACAGGCAATCGGCATTGGGGCAGGTCAGCAGTCCAGAATCCATTGTACAAGGCTTGCCGGACAGAAGGCGGACAACTGGCTGTTAAGGCAGTGCCCGAAGGTGTTAGAGCTTCCGTTCAAAGAGGATATGAAGCGTGCGAACCGGGATAATGCGATTGATTTATATATTGGTGAGGATTACATGGATGTCCTTGCAGACGGTCTTTGGGAAAAGACATTTACGAAAAAGCCGGAGGTATTTACGAAGGAAGAAAAGCAGGAATGGCTTTCCAAGGCGACCGGCGTGACCTGTGGTTCGGATGCATTCTTCCCGTTTGATGATAATGTGGAGCGTGCGTTTCGGAGCGGTGTAAGCTACATTGCGCAGCCAGGCGGTTCCATACGTGACCAGGATGTGATTGATGCATGTAACAGGCATGGGATTGTGATGGCATTTACAGGACTGAGGCTGTTCCATCACTGATCCGGTTTGTCGGCAGGCAGTAGATTCTCTGGTTGTAAATAATTCATTTATGTTCATGGGCAGCAGAGGCTGTAGAAAAATAAATGAATGGAATGGATAGTAAATTTCATGCAGGGATTGGAAAAATAGGAGAGATGGAATGATATCAGAAGAAATCAAACGTTTAAAAGAAGAAAAAGACGTTATCATTTTGGCACATTATTATGTGGATGGTGAAGTGCAGGAAAATGCGGATCTTGTGGGAGATTCGTATTTTCTGGCAAAAAAGGCGACAGAGGTAGAACAGCAGAATATTTTATTTTGCGGTGTTTCCTTCATGGGGGAGAGCGCAAAAATTTTAAATCCGGCAAAACGTGTCATTATGGCAGATGAGCTGGCGGATTGTCCGATGGCGCATATGGCAGATGTTAAGAAAATCAAAGAAGTAAAGGAGCAGTACCCTGACGCGGCAGTAGTCTGTTATGTCAATTCCACAGCAGAGTTAAAGGCAATGTCTGATGTCTGTGTCACTTCTTCAAATGCAGTAAAGGTGGTGCAGTCACTTCCGAATAAGCATATCTTTTTTATCCCGGATGAACATCTGGGGCAGTTCGTGGCAAAGAAGCTTCCTGAGAAGGAATTTATTTTTAATGATGGTTTCTGTCATGTGCATACGAGTATAAAAAAGGAGGAGCTTTTGCAGGCAAAGGAGCTTCACCCGGAGGCTCTGGTGCTGACGCATCCGGAGTGCAAGGAGGAAATCCTTTCATTGTCTGATTTTATCGGAAGCACGTCAGAGATTATTTCTTTTGCGACAGGGAGCGATGCTGCGGAATTTATCATCTGTACAGAGATGGGCGTATTTTTTGAGCTGCAGCAGAAAAATCCGGGAAAGAAATTTTATTCGGTCGGTCACAGGCAGTTCTGTCCGAACATGAAGCGCATTACGTTAGATAAGGTGAAACAGGCATTGGAAAGCTTAGAGCCGGAAGTGGTGCTTTCGGAGGATTTGATGGAGAAGGCAAGAAAGCCGTTGGAGAAGATGTTGGAGTTATCAAAGTAAATCCACATGTTTGCATGTGAAGTACCACCAGGAATCAGAGTGGATTTACTTTGTAAACCCACATGTTTTTTAACGAAGTACCATCAAGATTCAGCGTGGTTTTGCTTAGTGAAGGAGAATATTTTGAAAAAAAAGGTTGTAGTTGGAATGTCAGGGGGCGTGGATTCCTCTGTGGCAGCGTATCTTTTGAAAGAACAGGGATATGAGGTGATTGGTGTGACCATGCAGATTTGGCAGGACACACCTGTAGAATCCATGGAGCAGGAGGGCGGCTGCTGTGGCCTGAGCGCAGTGGAGGACGCAAGGCATGTGGCACAGGTGCTGGATATTCCTTATTATGTGATGAACTTTAAACAGGAGTTCCGGGAAAATGTCATTGATTATTTTATAAAGGAATATCAGGCAGGGAGGACCCCGAATCCCTGCATTGCCTGCAACCGGTATGTGAAGTGGGAATCGCTTTTACAGAGGAGCCTGGAGATTGGGGCAGATTATATTGCGACCGGTCATTATGCAAGAATCTGTGAGCTGCCAGATGGCAGGAGGGCAGTGAAAAAATCTGTCACAGGAAAAAAGGATCAGACGTATGCCCTTTATAATTTAACGCAGGAGCAGTTAAAAAGGACGCTGATGCCGGTGGGGGATTATGAAAAAGAAGAAATCCGTCAGATTGCAAAAAAAGCGGGTCTTCCGGTGGCACAGAAAGCAGACAGCATGGAAATCTGTTTTGTTCCGGATGGAGATTATGCGGGGTTCATTGAGCAGGAAACGGGCGTTCCTTCTGAGCCTGGAAATTTTGTGGACCAGAAGGGAAATGTGCTCGGTACGCACAAGGGAATCATTCATTATACAGTAGGACAGAGAAAGGGCTTAGGGATTGCTTTTGGCCATCCGGTGTTTGTGTTAAAAATCAGACCGGAGACAAATGAGGTGGTGTTAGGAAAAGCAGAGGAAAGCCTTCAGGATACGGTGTATATGAATCATGTGAATTTCATGACCCGGCCGGCGTTTGTGGAGGGGCAGAGGTATCTTGGGAAAATCCGGTACAATCATGCCGGTGCGGACTGTACGGTGGAAAAAGCGGGGGATGACCTGTACAAATGTGTGTTTTTTGAAAAGCAGAGAGCGGTCACGCCCGGTCAGGCACTGGTACTTTATGAGGACGGAATGGTTGCCGGGGGCGGCACGATTTTGTGAAGGGTTTACTGATGCAAAAAATATTTGACAGATATAGGATAAATAGATAAAATAGGTAGGTAAGTGATGCGGGTGTGGATATAATAAGTCCGGTTAATGAAAAATCTCTTATATCGAGATATCACTCACATCAACAGATAGGAAAGGAGGCAATAAACAATGGCATGTTTTATTGTTTCTGCAGTTGAGGCAGCAGTGGTAACGCTGGTGGAAAAGACTGCGGAGAAAAAAGAACAGAAGACGGCAGACATAGAGCTTGGGAAGACGGAGGCAGTGAAAATTCCGCTTAGCAGGAAGCTTAGATGGCTTAGGAACATGCTTCTTGGAGGAGTGGTCCTGCTTGCATTTGAGCATGTTTGGCATGGAGAGGTCGTTCCATGGTTTCCATTTTTAACTGCCATGTCAGACCCCGCAGATGCGGCGGAGATGTTCCATGAAATGGCGACCATTGGTGTAGGCATGGCTGCTTTGGTTACTGCAGCATGGGCATGTATGTGCTTTGCGGCAGATTCCATCATGAGCCGTCAGCAAAAGGAACCAACGAAAACGAGGTAAGGAGACAAAGAGAATGACATTATTGATTACAGTATTTGCGGCTGTGATTGCAACGGTAAAGTGGTACAACCGAGAGGATGACAGCATGAGGCTTGGAATTCTGCTTTTTATGTATTGGGGGGCTTCCCTGATGTGGCTCGTGGATGCTATTTTTGAGTATGCGGAGTTAAAGGCAGAGTATTTCACGCCGGCATTGGAAGATATGTTGAACGATACATTTTTAGGTCTGGCAGTGGTCGCACTTGGACTTGTTATCTGGGTTGTAAAGCTTTTAATTGCAGACCCGAAGGGTTCTGTGCGTGCAGCACTGAGCAGAAAACAGAATGTAATGAATTAAAGGCCATAAAAGGAAATGTCGAAGGCATCGCAGATTTGCGGTGCTTTTTCGTTACTGCACTCCAAAGGGAGCATTTGTTACTGCTGCTGAACGTGTGAAAATCATAAGAAAGGATGATCTGAAAATGAAAAATAATAAAACGGAAAAAACAAATGTGATGCGCGTGCTGGATGGAAAAAAGTGTGCTTATGAAAGCCATTTTTATGAACCAGATGCAACGCTTAGCGGTGAGGAGATTGCCGGGATTCTGGGCGAAGAACCGGAAAAAGTGTTCAAAACGCTTGTGACGCAGGGGAAGACAGGACAGTATTATGTGTTCTGTGTGCCGGTAAGGGAGGAGCTGGATTTAAAAAAGGCAGCAAAAGCAGCAGGGGAAAAATCCATCAGCATGATCAGGCAAAAGGAGCTTTTACCGCTGACCGGATATGTACACGGGGGCTGTTCGCCGGTCGGCATGAAGAAACAGTTTCCGACTTTTCTGCATGAAACAGCAAAAGATCAGGAAAAAATTTTTGTGAGTGCAGGCAAGGTGGGATGTCAGATTGAGCTTTCCCCGGAAGATTTAGTGAAAATTGTCCGGTGTGAATATGCAGATGTTGTTTAGAGGTAATAAATAAGCGTGCTCTGCTCTCTGAATTTACCGGTTCAGGCAGATATTGATGCGCTGAAGGAAGTAATAAATAAGCGTACTCTGCTCTCTGGATATACTCTTTGGTACGTCCGTGAACAGCCATAGCCGAAGGCGTTGTGTTCCACTGACGTGTGAAGTGTAACGAGGGAGGGTACAGCCTCAAAAAGAAAAAGGAACGCAGGATACGTTCCTTTTTCTTTTACATCGCACGGGATGCATTCGGAAAGTTTTGGCTTGCGCCGACGCAGCCCGGCGGGCGAGCAGGGTGCGATGACTTCTTCCATGCTCAATTTACTCCTCGCCGTTCCAGCAATAAGTGCATAAATCTTCCTCCGGGATGCCGACGGAACTTAGCATGTCATCCAGGCGGATATATTTTAAAGAAGTAAAGTTTAATTCTTTTCGGATTTCCTCCACCATGGCAGCGTATTTTGGGGAATCCGGATGGGTATATTCTTTTAAGATATCATCTGCAACATCCTCTGTGCCCTCCAGCTTTGCAATGACACGTCTGGTAATCAGCTCCATTTCGGAATTGGAGCGGGAAAAATTCACATACTTACAGCCGTAAACGAGTGGCGGGCATGCCGGACGGATATGTACCTCCTTTGCACCATTCTGATAAAGAAATTCTGTAGTTTCCCGAAGCTGTGTACCTCTTACGATGGAATCATCAATCAGCAGGAGACTCTTATCTTTAATCAGATCCAGAATCGGAATCAGTTTCATTTTTGCAATGACATTGCGCATGCTCTGCTTTGTTGGCATAAAAGAGCGTGACCATGTTGGCGTATATTTTATAAATGGCCTGGAGAACGGAATGCCGGATTCATTGGAATATCCGATGGCATGGGCAGTTCCGGAGTCCGGCACGCCTGCCACGATATCCGGCTTTACATCTCCTTTATCCCGTTTTGCAAGGCAGGCACCACAGCGGTAGCGCATGCTTTCTACATTGATTCCTTCATAGGTGCTGGACGGATATCCGTAATAGATCCATAAAAAGGTACAGATTTTCCGCTTTCCGTTCACCTGTCCTAAAAGTTTAACATCGGAATCTGTAATCACGTCAATTTCACCCGGCTGTAATTCTTTATAGATTTCATAGCCTAATTTTTCATAGGCAAAATTTTCAAAAGAAACACAGAAACCGTCCTCATCCCTTCCAATCAGAATCGGAGTCCTGCCGAAACGGTCCCTGCCGACATAAATTCCCTTTGGGGTCATGAGCATCAGGGAAAGGGAGCCGTCAACAGCTTCTAAGGCGTATTTGATGCCGTCGATCAGGTTTTCCTTCTGATTGATCATGGTAGCGACTAATTCTGTGGAATTGATTTCACCGCCGCTCATTTCCAAAAAATGTGCATGACCGTTTTCAAAAATGGTCTGGATCAGGTCATCTTTATTATTGATTTTGCTGACAGTAGTGATGGCATATGTGCCATGGTGGGAACGTACAATTAACGGCTGCGGTTCGTAATCAGAAATGCAGCCAATCCCCATATTTCCTTTCATCTCCCCGACATCCTTATCAAATTTTGTACGGAAGGGAGAGTTTTCAATGTTGTGGATGGCACGTTCAAAGCTTTCTCCGTCAAATACTGCCATGCCTCCGCGTCTGGTTCCCAGATGGGAATGATAATCGGTTCCAAAAAATAAATCTTTTACACAGTCTCTTTTACTTATTACGCCAAAAAATCCGCCCATAATGATTCCTTTCTATAATAATATAATGTTTTAATAAATAATGTTTTAAGTTTTATGTTTTTCGGTATAAATCATGTTTTTTGGTAACATATTTTAAAACTGTCCATGCCTTCAAAACCTGCCTGCAGGCGATGGACATAACTAATATATCGTTTTTTAATAATCTGGACTAAATGATATCTGCCAAAAATCCATATATGCAAGATTTTAGGCAGATATCATAAGTCC
>CADBMP010000182.1 GCA_902795775.1 uncultured Lachnospiraceae bacterium
AAGATGAGTGATGAGGAAGTATTGGAGCATCTTACTGTTGTGGATGACAGGCGCATTTACCTGATTGCGGAAATCTTAAGACGTGGGATTGCAGATTATGATACCATTCATAAGATGACCATGATCGATACCTGGTTCATTGATAAAATTGCCATTTTGGTGGAGATGGAAAAACGACTGAAATCCTGTGGCGGGAATCTGACAAAGGAGCTTTTAAAAGAGGCAAAGCGTATGGAATTTCCGGATTCTGTCATTGCAAGGTGGACCGGGAAGACAGAGGAAGAAGTAAAAGAATTAAGATATGGATACGGCATTACGGCGGCATTTAAGATGGTGGATACCTGTGCGGCAGAGTTCGCTTCAGAAACACCGTATTATTACAGCTGTTTTGACGGGGAAAATGAAGTTGAGCAGAAATCAGAAAAGAAAAAGATTATGGTACTTGGCTCCGGTCCAATCCGGATCGGGCAGGGAATTGAGTTTGATTACTGTTCGGTGCACAGCGTCTGGGCACTGGAAAAGGAAGGATACGAAACGATTATTGTAAATAATAATCCGGAAACGGTGAGTACGGATTTTGACATTGCCAATAAACTGTATTTTGAGCCGCTGACGCCGGAGGATGTGGAAAATATTGTGCGTCTGGAAAAACCGGATGGCGCAGTCGTGCAGTTCGGCGGCCAGACAGCCATCAATCTGACGGAAGCCCTGATGAAGATGGGGGTAAAAATTCTTGGCACCAGTGCAGAAAATGTGGATGCGGCAGAGGACAGAGAGCTTTTTGATAAAATTCTGGAACAGTGCCAGATTCCGAGGGCAAAGGGAGAGACAGTCTTTACGACGCAGGAGGCCCTCAGGGTGGCAAAGGAGCTTGGTTATCCTGTGTTAATACGTCCGTCTTATGTACTTGGCGGACAGGGAATGCAGATAGCAGTTTCAGATCAGGATATTGTGGATTTTATGGCGGTCATCAACCGTTATCATCAGGAGCATCCAATTTTAATTGATAAATATCTGATGGGAAAGGAAATTGAGGTGGATGCGGTCTGTGACGGCGAGGATATTCTGATTCCCGGCATCATGGAGCATATTGAACGTGCCGGCATCCATTCCGGCGACAGTATTTCTGTATATCCGGCGCAGACAATCTCACAGCGTATTAAAGAGATGCTCGTGGATTATACCGGGAAGCTTGCGAGGTCCTTACATGTTATTGGGCTCATCAACATCCAGTTCATTGTGTTCGAGGACCAAGTGTACGTGATTGAGGTGAATCCGCGCTCAAGCCGGACGGTGCCTTATATCAGCAAGGTGACGGGTATTCCGATTGTGGATATTGCAAGCAGGGTGATTCTTGGGGCAAAGTTAAAGGATATGGGCTATGTTTCCGGTCTGGCAAAAGAAGCGGATTATATGGCAATCAAAATGCCGGTCTTTTCTTTTGAAAAGTTACGCGGTGCAGAAATCAGCCTGGGACCGGAGATGAAATCCACCGGTGAGGTCCTGGGGATTTCCAAATCCTTTGATGAGGCATTATATAAGGCATTCTTGGGTGCAGGCGTGAATCTTCCGAAACATAAAAAGATGATCATGTCTCTGAGGGATGAGGACAAAGAGGAGTGCATTCCTGTGGCAAAGCGTTTTAAAAAGCTGGGATATGATATTTTTGCAACAAGAGGAACCGCAAAGGTGTTAAATGCACATGGTGTTTTAGCCATTCCGATCAACCGTATCAATGAGGAGGCACCAACGCTCATGGATCTTCTTTTGGAGCATCAGATCGATCTGGTCATTGATACGCCGACGCACGGGGATAAGTTAAGGGATGGTTTTTTGATCCGCAGGACAGCAATTGAGACGGGCGTGAATGTGCTGACTTCGTTAGATACGGCAAATGCGCTTTTGGAAAGTTTGGAAAATATGGATAAGGAGCATGTGTCAGTGGTGGATATTGCGGCACTGTAGCGTTTTACCGGCAGGAAGAAGTATGATCCTGTGACTGGATTTACAGGTGGATTCGTGGAAAAATGGGGATTGCACGTTGTATTGGGGAGTCTATGTAAAAAAGGGAGGTTTTATTTATGTGCTATTCCAGTGCTTTTTTAGAAGAGGTTGGTGACTATTTTGCAAAGGAGGCAAAAAAATGCCGGAGCCTTTGCGATGCAGTCTGGCAGTTCCATTATGACGGACTTTGTGCGGATGAGGAAGTGGAACGGATTGAAGAATTCTACCGGAAACGGGAGCATGAAATCTGCCGGAAGAACCGGATTCTGCATAAGGTTGCAGATTATTACAGGGATTACGGGGATTATTTTTCCTTTTCTAGGGAAGAACCCACGTGGGAAGAAAAAGCCGTGGTTGAAAAGATGATCGTAAGATATAAGTCTATTAAGGATGTGGTGTGAAAACAGTACACCAATGCAGCTGCTAAAGGTGATAACAAATCCGAATTTTAAAAATGGCGGTAATAAAAGTCAGCATGAGGGTTTGTTATGTAAATGAGTTTAATATCAGGGGCAAAATATGAAGAATAAAAAAATGATTGGAAATTTTCTTTTGATTTTAACGGCATTCATCTGGGGAATTGCGTTCGTGGGGCAGCGTATGGGCATGGAACGGATTGAGCCGGTGACGTTTACTGCTGTCAGAATGGCTCTGGCAGCGGCAGCAATCGGCGTGGTGTCCCTGTTTTTTCAGAAAAAAGAAAAAGAACAGCTTTCCCAGCGTACCGGTGGGGAGCAGAAAGCGTACCGGAAAAATACGGTTCTTGGCGGCATCTGCTGTGGAATCTTTTTAGCCCTGGCAAGCATTTTCCAGCAGGCAGGCATTGTCTATACGACAGCAGGTAAGGCAGGATTCCTTACTGCCATGTATATCCTTCTGGTGCCTGTAATCAGTTTTTTCCTGTTTCAAAAGAAAAACAGCCCGCTTGTGTGGGCTGCAGTGCTTTTAGGCGTGGCCGGCATGTATTTCTTGTGCATCAAGCAGGGATTTACGCTGACTAAAGGAGATGCGCTTGTATGTGTGTCAGCTGTTCTTTTCAGCGGCCATATCCTCTGCTGCGGTCATTTTGCGAAACTGGGAAGTCCTATCCGGATTTCTGTGGTACAGTTTCTGACAACAGCAGCGGTTTCTGCTGTATTTGCAGTTGTTTTGGAGCAGCCGTCGGCAGAAAAAATTTTTTCTGCTGCCATTCCGATTCTTTATTGTGGAATTGTTTCCGGAGGAATCGGATATACGCTGCAGATGGTGGGACAGCAGTTTACAGATCCGGTGATTGCTTCCCTTCTCATGAGCCTAGAATCTGTGTTTGCGGTCCTGGCAGGGGCTGTTTTTTTACAGGAGCGCATGAGCCTTAGGGAAATTTTGGGCTGTATCATTATGTTCCTTGCAATTCTTCTGGTACAGGTGCCGGTTCCGGAGAAAAAAACAGTTTCCCGGTAATCCGGCATTCTTTTTTATCAGATGGTCAAAAATTTTACAGTTTTAAATGGTCCATCTGTTTCAGCGTTTTCATACGGATGTAATCACTGTGGTCATGCTTTACAGTTTTAAATGGTCCATCTGTTTCAGCGTTTCCATACGGATGTAATCCCTGTACTCCGGTCTTACAAAGAAGTAGATAAAGCTTTCCATTACCTTGAAACGGTGGAAACCGCGCCCGTCTAACTTAAAGTGGCAGAAACCGTTTTCCATGTATTTTCCATATAATAAATCTGTGGTAATGAACGAGCGGTTTTCCATGACTTCATAAAAATTCCGTCTGATATAAGGACAAGGTTCAAATTCCGTTTCCCGGAATTCTAACTGGCTTCTCCCAATTTCCTCATAATGTGCTTTTCTTCTTGGGCAGTTGTCCTGACAGTAATGGTTCACAAGAAGCTCAATTTTTTCATGATGCGGGAGTGCAAATAATTCATCTGTATTATTCCATGCAGAATCAAGCACCACTAAAGAATAGTCCTTTTCAAGCTCTGACCGGATGGCTTTTTCCGTATTCAGGCATTTGGTGGTGGAAGAAAGAAGTGTCATGTCAGGATATTCTTTCCTTATGTATTCCTCTAAAAGCGGGGAATTGACAAGCACCTCATTTCTTCCATTGTCAGAAAGCTTTAAGGTCAGATTGCAGAAAGTGTCGTATAAATGCTTTTCTTCCAGAAGGGGATTGGTGTAGGTATAACGTACAGCAATCCCTCTGGAGTTAAATTCATCAATTACGTACAGAATTTCATCCCTTGTGGCACTTCCAATGACATCTCTGCCACCATTCCAGAGGGACCCCGGAAAACAGCCGTATACTGCGGAGATTTCCGCATTTTCAAAAAAGTATTCCGGTCTTTGGTGCATGATTTCGTAAAAGAACAGGATGAGTTTACATTGTACATAAAAATCAGGCAGATAAAAATGGGCTGTTTTTTCCTTTAACATAAGATTCCTCATTTCATTTTATTTTTTTTCCCACTGGAAACCTTTATCTTCCATATAAGCTAACAACTCATGGATTGGCTGTGGTTTGCTGAAATAATATCCCTGTGCGCGTTCACAGTTTATTTTCTTTAAAAATTCAAAGTGCTCCTTTGTCTCCACGCCTTCAATCAATGGAGAAATACCCATTCCGAGTGCGCCCTTGATGATATATTCGATCAGTGCACCGGCCTTTTTATTCTTATCATAACTTCTTAAAAAGACCAGATCCAGCTTAAGGACATCAAAAGGATATTCCGTCAGTGTGTTCAACGAAGAATATCCGCTTCCAAAATCATCAATCCAGATACCGTAACCGAGTTCGTGAAGATGCTCACATTCTAATTTGAGGAAATTAGAGTTTTCGTTCAATGCACTTTCCGTAATCTCTAAATCCAGCATATTCATTGGAACATGATATTTCTGTCTGGTATCTTCAATGACGCTGAAAATATCGCAGAGCTCAAAATCCAGTCTGGAAAGATTGATGGAGACAGGAACGAGGGGAGAACCCTTTTCTTTCAGCTTCTGATAATCCACACAGACCTGTTCAATAACATAACTGTCCAGTTTATGGATCAGATGGAACTGCTCCAGGGTGTCAATGAAATCAGCAGGAGAGAGGAAGCCCATGGTATCATCCACCCAGCGCGCAAGTGCTTCATAACCACAGATTTCATCTGTCTTTACGCGGATGACCGGCTGGTAATATACTTTAATATCGTGGTTTTTAATTGCCTGGTCAATGTGGTCCAGCACATACTGCTGTTTTCTTAACCGGTCACGCAGGGAGTTATCATAAATACAGTAATTCATGTCGTGCCTGTTTTTGATGCTGTTGCAGGCAAGGCGTGCGTGGTCACAGGCAAGTCCTACCTCGGCACAGGTATCCTCCAGGTAATAAATTCCTGCTTTTAATCTGGCTCGTTTGGTGGCTTCCTCTGCCTGTAAGATCTGCTTCTGGATATTTTCCACGCGGTCAGTGATTTTAGAATTTCCGTCACTTGTCACACAGACAACAAAGTGGTCATCGGAAAATCTGGCAATGGTACCGTCAGAAAAAACTTTATGCAGGGTATGTGCCACTTCGCAGAGCAGCTCGTCTCCCAGACGGAAACCGTACCGTTCATTAAAAAGCTTGAAATTTGAAATATCGAAGTGGATAAAAGCAATGCTTAATCTCCGGTTTTCCGGTGATGATAAAATCATCTGTACCCTCTGGTAAAAAAATGCCATATTAAAAAGCCCGGTCAGGGAGTCGGTATCCTGGTTCATGGATAGAATCTGCGCTTCTGCATAGCTGTTCCGGCTCCGGTTCAGATATTCGTCCCTGTCCACATCAATGATAAAGACGTAAAAATAACTCAGGCCATTATCTCCATGCAGAAGATGGCCGAAATCTTCAACATATTTTATTTCTCCCTGTTTTGTTTTGATGCGGTATCTGACATAATCATGGCGTTTGTCACCGAACAAGGTCTGTGCCTGTACTTCATTTTCGACCTTTAAGAGATCGTCCGGGTGTACCATGCCTTTGAACGTGTTTCCGGTAAATTTCCGGAAATCCTCCATGTCTTTACAGCCGAACATGTTGATCACATTTTCCTCTGCGAACAGGATTTGTTCATCCCCTCCGGCCTCGTAGATAAAAAAGCCGCCCGGCAGCCCCACAGGAATCAGCTCCTGTGAAAGGCTGCTCACTACGGTATTGTGTTCTGTGCTCTCTGACATTTAAAATCTCCTTTCCGTTCTTCGGACTGATTACAGATGGAGAAAGATGATCTGTAACCGGTCCGGAAAAATAACTCTTTGGTACGTCAGTGAACAGCCATAGCTGGAGGTATTGTGTTCAATGACGTGTGATATATGATTTCATTATAACATAAGAAAAAGAAAAATGGGAAAAAATGTGGCGTATTGAAAAAAAATTTGATATACTTGACTAAAATTCATAATGCGTTTTACACAGGGTTTTAACAGTTGGGGCAATAGAAAAATTGAATTAGGAAAGGAATATGTGCTCATGGAGAAGAACGGCAGAAGAGAACGGGTGCGGGCATTTTTAAAAAAAGAGATTGTATTAGTGGCAGCGTGGATACTGGCAGTTTTCTCTGCTTTTTTTGTCCCGCCAGATCCTGCTTATATCAATTACATAGATTTTAAATCATTGGGGATTTTATGGAGCCTGATGGTGATTGTGGCGGGGCTGCAGAAAAACGGGCTGTTTGATATGGTCGGCAGTTCGCTGTTAAGCCGGACGGAATATCTGTGGCAGCTCGTGCTCCTTCTTGTTCTGCTGCCCTTTTTCTTTGGGATGCTGATTACAAATGATGTGGCTTTGATTACCTTTGTACCGTTTGCCATTTATATCTTAAAGAGGAGTAAGAAAGAGGGACTTCTGGTGCCGGTGGTTGTCTTTCAGACCCTGGCTGCCAATTTAGGAAGCATGATGACTCCCATTGGAAATCCACAGAATTTATATTTATACGGGATTTCCGGAATGGAGGTCACGGAGTTCCTGCTTTTGATGTTTCCATATACCCTGCTTTCTTTTCTGCTTCTTCTGGTTGGAATTTTATTTCTGCCCGGAAAAAAAGAGCGGCTTACGAAAGAAAAAAACAGTGGGAAAAAGACGGTGCCGGATGGCAGGAAGAATCTTTTTTATGGTATCTTATTTCTTTTTGCAGTTATGACAGTAGCATTTCCAAAGCTTCTTCCGTATCAGCTTTTGCTTCTTCTGGTGTTCGTTGTTTTTTTCATCTGTGACAGGAGCGTGCTCTTTCATGTGGATTATTTTCTTCTGCTGACATTTACCGGGTTCTTTATTTTTACCGGAAATTTAGGGAGCATGGAATTTGTGAAGGATTTTATGACGTCTGTGGTGGAGGGGCACGAAGTGCCTGCCGCAGCAGCATTCAGCCAGGTCATCAGCAATGTCCCGGCGGCACTGTTGCTTTCCGGTTTTACCAAAGAAACAGGAAAATTGGTCATAGGTGTCAATTTAGGAGGTTTAGGCACCCTGATTGCATCCATGGCAAGCCTGATTTCCTTTAAGCTTCTGACAGACGAATATCCCGGAAAAAAGGGGCAGTATTTTCTTACCTTTACATGGGTCAGCATTGTCTTTTTGGGGATTCTTCTTCTGATGCATTTTGTTGTCATGTGAGGAAACACTTTACTCGTCAGTGGAACCGGGCATCTTCGGAGAGAAGGAGTGGAAATCCCCCTCCTGCCCGATTCTGCCGAAAATGGGAAACAGCAGGTATTTGACAATACAAAAAAACAGTGAGATAATAAATAAAAAGATGCAGGTGACGGATGTGGATCCGTAACGAAAAATGTTTTTAGAATCTGAATGGAAGGAAAAGCACAAATGAGGTTATTGCAGGCAGAGGAGAACGACAAAAAAGAAATTTTCTCCCTTTACCGGGAGGCAGTCGGGAGTGAGGGCTGTACCTGGTCTGAGGATTATCCAAATGAAGAAATCATGGAGGATGATTTAAAAAGAGGGGCACTGTTTTGTCTGAAAGATGAAAAAGGGGAAATCATAGGTGCTGTTTCCCTGGATGAGGATGAGGCTGTGGATGCACTTGCAAACTGGTCTTTCCGCAAGGAGAACGGGTGCAGGGCGGTAGAAATTGCAAGACTTGTGATAAGGGAGAAATACAGGAACAGAAAGCTTGCCGGAAAGATGTTAGGGGGTCTTTTGGAATGGCTGAAACAGGCACATTATGAGGCTGCTTATTTTTTGGTTGCACAGAAGAATGAAAGGGCACAAAAAGCATATAAGGATCTTGCATTTATAAATAAGGGAGAGGCAGAGCTTTTCGGGGAAAAATGGTTTTGCTTTGAAAAAGAGCTTGGGGAGGATGGATTATGAATTATAAAGAGTCAATGGAGTATATTAAAGAGCTGAAGGAGCGCATTGGGAGTGTTTATTCCTTGACAGAAATGGCTGCACTTTCTGACGAAGCAGGAAGACCGGAGAGAAAATTAAAGGTAATTCATATTGCCGGGACGAACGGAAAGGGCTCTGTCAGCAATTATATCAGTAATATTTTGGCAATGTCAGGCTATACGGTTGGAAAGTACATTTCCCCTACGCTGACAGAATACAGGGAGCGTATTCAGAAGGTGGAGAAAGATGGTTCAGATACAAAGTGTGAACTGATTTCAGAGGAAAAGACGGCAGAGTTTCTGACCACGCTCCGGGAAAAGTGTGAAAAACTGACGACACATGGATTTTCACAGCCGTCTGCGTTTGAAGTGGAAACAGTCATGGCTTTTTTGGCTTTTGAGGACTGGCAGGTGGATTATGCCGTCATAGAAACCGGACTTGGCGGGATGATGGATGCAACGAACATCGTAGAAAAGCCTTTACAGTGCATTTTTACCTCATTAAGCCTGGAACATCAGAGGGTGCTTGGGGATTCCATTTTAAAAATTGCAAAAGAAAAGTACGGGATTATAAAGAAAAATGCACAGGTCATTTCGGCAAAGAATGAAGCTTGTTTTGATATTCTGGAGGGGCAGGTAAAAAGAAAGAATGCTGTTCTTTTTCCGGTTCTGGAAGAAGAACTTTCGGATGTGGAATATACAAGGGAGCATACCACGTTTTCTTATCACGGGGTACATTATGCCATCCATCAGCTCGGGACATTTCAGGTGGAGAATGCAGTCCTTGCAGTAGAGAGTGCGCTGCGTCTTCGGGAAAAAGGGGCAGAGAAAATCACAGAAGATACCATAAAGGCAGGTATTTCCATCAGCAGATGGCAGGGCAGGTTCGATATCATTTCAGAACAGCCTTATGTGATTGCGGATGGGGCACACAACCCGGATGCGGCAAGGAGACTTTCCGAATCTCTGGAGATTTATTTTAAAGGAGAAAAACTGGATTTTGTGTTTGGTGTCTTAGAAGATAAGGATTATGCAAAAATGACGGAATATTTATGTCCATTGATGAATCATGTCTATACAGTAAAGCCGCCGGAAAAAAGAGGGCTTTCTGCAGAGGAGCTAAAGAAGCAGGTGGAAAAAACGGCGGAAGCGTCGGGCTTTTCTGTGGAAGTGACTGCCTGTGATACGGTAGAGGCTGCCATGAAGCAGGCAAAGGACCATGCAGGAGAAGGCAGAATCTGTGTGTGTGGTTCTTTGTATCTGGTAGGACAGCTTTATTTAGAACACTAATATTGAGATTGATATATCAGAGTGTGGCCTTTGCTGGTTTTATGGTTTTTGGAATTATAGTTATGCTTTACAATGCTAGTATATCGTTTTTTAATAATCTGGACTAAATGATATCTGCCAAAAATCCATATATGCAAGATTTTAGGCAGATATCATAAGTCC
>CADBMP010000183.1 GCA_902795775.1 uncultured Lachnospiraceae bacterium
CTGCTATAACAACTTTCTTACCCATAACTAAAAATCCTCCTTTATGTTAAATTTGTTTTGCACTCTTATTAAATAATATATCAAAATAACTAAGAACGCAAGCATTTTTCATGTAAAATTTGTTAATTTTGTGACAACTTGTTACACTTCACACGTTCGTGTTCGTGTAACAGGCAGCGCTTCCAGTGCTGTATGCACACAAAACACTCCGTGTTTTGGCGCCGCAACCCTCGAATTCTTTTCTAAACAGCCTTGAAGATGCTTGAAAAATGGAGCTTGCAAGGCTTTTTAGAAAAAATTCTCGAACCCAACCGTGTGAAGTGTAACGACAACTTTACAATATTACTGTTGATTTTTCGCATAGATTGACGATATAGATTTATTCTAAAACGATTTGCACCATATTCAAAAGGAACAGAAACCATTTATTTTTTTAAATTATATAAAATATAACGATATCCGTTGTTTCTATTCTTGTTTTTCTTTCTTTTTCACGATATAATATAGTAAAGCGTTCCGCTTGCGGAACTCTCGCGCCGAGTGTGGTCGCTATGCGGCAAGTTTATTTTCGTGCGAGTGTGCATTCTCGCGGAGCATTTTTATCTCACAGGATGAATTTTCCTATGAGATAGAACAATACAGGACATTCTGTAATTAGACCGGTAACAGAAATGTTTTTAGGATTTCATAGGAAAGGGGGAAGCACAGATGAGTGACAATGAAATCATAAAAGTAACCATAGAGGAATTTGACCGGTTACAGGATTATATGGAAGATGCTGATAAAAATACAAATGGCTATCAGGCAATGTTAAAACGATATGTTGTGTTAAAAGCAATTCTTGCTGCCCTTGAGGTCAATGTTGTGGAATTAGACCGAATCAACGCTGTATAAAGCATGACATCCAACGTATATCAATCCCCATATGCAGAATTTCGCTGCTGTTTCGCACCCGTTCTGTCTGTGATAGTAACTGTGTAATCTTTGCAGGCATTTCTACAAAATTCCTCAAAGGTTAAACCGTGAATAGTAACCGTATTTTCTGCACACAGGGGCAAATTATAAAAAAGAGAGGTAAGCAAATGGATTACAAAAAAATGTATCAGGACAAATTAACAACTGCAGAAGAAGCAGTAAAAGTAGTAAGAGATGGCGACTGGGTAGATTACGGATGGTGCACCGGAACTCCGGTGCTTTTGGATGCTGCAATGGCAAAAAGGCTTCCTGAGCTCCATGACGTGAATTTCCGCGGAGGTATTTTGATGTGGCAGCCGGAAATCTTCAGGATTGAAAATCCGGCGGAACATATGACATGGAACTCATGGCATATGAGCGGCATTGAAAGAAAAGCAGTTGCACAGGGATTTTCTTTTTATGCCCCAATCCGCTACTCTGAGCTTCCACGCTACAACAGGGAACTTTCCACTCCGTCAAGAGTGCTGATGATTCAGACAGCTCCAATGGACGAGCATGGTTTCTTTAACTTCGGGCCAAATGCTTCCCACCTTGCCGCAGTCTGCGAACGTGCAGAAGTCATTATTGTAGAGGTAAATAAAAATATGCCGCGCTGCCTGGGTGGTTTTGAAGAAGGGGTGCATATCAGCAAGGTAAGCATGATCATCGAAGGAGAAAATCCACCAATTGCTGCCATGGGTGCTGCAGCTCCTGCCACAGAGGTAGATAAGAAGGTCGCTAAATTCATTGTGGATGAAATCCCGGACGGGGCATGCTTACAGCTTGGAATCGGCGGTATGCCAAATGCAGTCGGTTCTTTAATTGCCGAGTCTGATTTAAAGTATTTAGGCGTGCATACGGAAATGTATGTGGATGCGTTTGTGGACATCGCAAAAGCAGGAAAGATTACAGGACAGAGAAAAGCAATCGACAAAGGACGTCAGGTATATGCGTTCGGCTCAGGTACGCAGAAATTATATGATTATCTGAATGAAAATCCGGAATGTATGAGTGCTCCGGTGGATTATACGAATGATATCCGCCAGATTTCAGCACTGGATAACTTTATTTCCATCAATAACGCCGTAGATATCGACTTATACGGTCAGGTCAATGCGGAGTCTGCCGGCACAAAGCAGATCAGCGGGGCAGGCGGACAGCTTGACTTCGTTTTAGGTGCTTATTTATCCAATGGCGGAAAATCCTTTATCTGCATGTCCTCCACCTTTACGACAAAAGACGGTACCGTAAAATCCCGTATCCGCCCA
>CADBMP010000184.1 GCA_902795775.1 uncultured Lachnospiraceae bacterium
CTTAAAACAAGATTACCGTACTTTATCCTTTTTTATCACCAGCATATGATTGACTGCATTTTCCAATGCCTGGATAGATGCCTTGATAATGTCGTCATCTGTTCCCGCGCCCCAATACAGCTTCTTGTTATCCTGCGTCACCCCGACATACGCCATTGCCCTGGAAGATGAATTTTTAGAAAGCGAATGTTCCTCATATTCATCTAATGTATAACTGATTTCCAAATAATTCTTCATGGCATTATTGACTGCATTTAACCGGCCATTTCCCTTTGCCTCCACAACTTCTTCCTGACCATCCTTTTCAAACGTTACCCTGGCAATGATACCATTTTCCTGTTTGAAATGTGCTTCCCGGATGGCAAATACTTTCTTTGTCTCTATATATTCCTGCTTGAATACATCATAAATTTCAGCAGGAGAAAGCTCTGCATGTGCCCGGTCTGAAACACCCTTCATCAGATAACCAATTTCCTCACGCATCTTATCCGGCAGGATGATACCAAAATTCTGTTTCAGTACATAAGCCACACCGCCCTTTCCGGACTGGCTGTTAATACGGATCACATCCGAATCATACGTTCTCCCGACATCCTTTGGATCAATCGGCAGATAAGGAACCGTCCAAAGCTCTGATTTTTTCTGCTCCCTGTACGCCATGCCCTTTGAAATAGCATCCTGATGTGAGCCGGAAAAAGCAGTAAACACTAACTCGCCGGCATATGGCTCACGCATGGAAACCTGCATTCCGGTCAGCCTTTCATAAGTTTCTTTTATCTCCTGCATATTTCCAAACTCTAATCCGGCATCCACACCATGTGAATGAAGATTCATTGCCACTGTCACAAGGTCTAAGTTTCCTGTCCTCTCACCATTTCCAAACAGTGTCCCCTCCAGACGGTCTGCACCTGCCAAAAGTCCCATTTCCGCAGTTGCAACTCCGGTTCCGCGGTCATTATGCGGATGCAGGGACAGAACAACATTTTCCCTGTATTTTAAATTTTTGCTGACATATTCAATCTGGCTTGCGAATACATGCGGCATAGCATTTTCCACTGTGGAAGGAATATTGATGACTGCCTTTGCAGCTGCAGTCGGTTCCCAGACATCTAATACTGCATTGCAGACCTCCACCGCATACTCCACCTCTGTCCCATGAAAGCTCTCCGGACTGTATTCAAAACGGATATTGCCCTTGACCTCTGCCGCTAATTTCTTTAACAGCTTTGCACCGTCTACGGCAATTTTTTTAATTTCATCCTTTGATTTTTTAAATACCTGCTCTCTCTGGGCAACAGAGGTTGAATTATAGACATGTACGATGGCATTTGGTGCGCCATCTACTGCTTCAAACGTCTTCCGTATAATATGCTCCCTCGCCTGCGTCAGCACCTGTACTGTCACATCATCCGGAATCAGCTTTCTTTCGATCAAGGTACGCAGAAAATTATATTCCGTATCAGAGGCTGCCGGAAATCCAACCTCAATCTCCTTGAACCCGATTTTCACGAGCATATTAAAATACTCCACCTTTTCCTCTAAGCTCATTGGCTCAATCAGGGCCTGGTTTCCATCACGCAGGTCCACGCTGCACCACACAGGAGCCTTTTCAACAGAATCCTTTTTCACCCAGTCATAACATGGAACCGGTGGCATAAAATAGCTTTTCTGATATTTCGTATAACCCTTCATCTTCTCTTCCTCCCATACAATTTACATTTATTACTTCTTTTTCCTTACAAAGAAAAAAGCCTCTATAACAAATAGAGACGTAAATATACGCGGTCTTTCTGTCATCCACTCAGCAGCTACTACTCCCTTTCACAGTCTTTATAAAAATAGATTATAGCACATTCTTTCGGGTTTGCAAAGCTTTTTTTTACTCCTCCCTGCTCTCCAGATCAACTGCAAGACATTCCAGATAACGCACATATGCCTGGCCTTCCAGCGGAATCCTGTATTTCTCCTCAAATTCTGACCGCGTAATGCTCTTTCTTCCTCCACTTTCCGCCCGTTCCCAGAAAAAAAGCATATCCCGGTACGGCATATAATAATAAACATCCTCTTTGGAAAAATAAATGATAAAAAAAGAAATTCCTTCCTGTTCTTCAAAATGTTTCATAAACTCCATCTGATGCTCATGCACGTTCTGAAGTGGAAAGCTCGGCTTTGTACATTCCTTTGCATCAAAACAGATTGGAATCCCCTGTACCACCCCGATATAATCCACCGTACTCTTCTTTTCAAAGTAGGCATCTGTGATCCGGTTATGCTCATGGTCGATTGCCATGGGGATTACGGAGGTCGGGATTTTCTGGACCAGTGCCAGCCCCTCCTCCCTGTATTTGTCATTTGTAATATTGATAAATTCCTCTAATGCGGAACCTCTTAATCCTCTCGATTTCCATAATGCCATTTTTCCACCTCATTCTTTTGTTTCTCCCTGTACCTTCAAACCACCTTTCTTTTCAGCCTGAACCATTTCCCTCTTATGAACCCTTTCTCATGACAGCAAGCACCTTTTCAAACTCCTCCGGTAACGGTGCCGTCCACTCTTTTCCATGATACCTTTCCGGAAGATACGGCGGTGAAAGAAAAACAAGCTTCCAGGCATGCAGAAACTGGGAACGGATGCCGGACTCTTTTTTAAAAAATTGTGCCAATTTTCTGTCCCCGTACTTAACATCTCCCACTACTGGATGTCCGAGCCATGCCAGATGCGCCCGTATCTGATGGGATTTTCCCGTAATCAAATGCACCATTAGCAGCGTATATGACCTACCCTGCCACGCAAAATATTCTAACGGCTCATACTCCGTTTCTATTTTTACTGCATCTGCTGTTTTCCTTTCTAAAACTGTGACCTTATTCTCTTTTTCCGATTTTTTCAGATATCCGCTTAATTTCTCTTTCTTTGTTACCCTGCCCTCTGTCAGACAAAGATAATATTTATTCACCGCCCGTTCTTTAAACAAACGGTTCAGGTACTGTAATGCACGTACCGTTTTCCCCGATGCCACAATTCCCGTTGTATTCCGGTCGAGCCGGTTGCAGATGCCTGCACGAAACACATTCTGTTCGCCCGTTTCTTTTTCCAGATGCCCATGAATCCACTCCACCAGTGAAACATCCTCCGGCTTTGCCTTCTGGGATAAAACCCCAGCCGGCTTATTGACCAATAAAATATTCTCATCCTCATAAACCACTGATATCCTGTGAAACTCTTTCGGGAACATGCTTTTTTTCAAACAGGCTCTGTTTTCCTCTCCAGACGTCCGAAAATCCTTAATCGTCTGGTCCGACAAATACAGCCGGATCCGGTCTTCTGCTTTTAGACGCTCTTTTCCATCCGCTTTTTTTTCATTCAGGACAATGTTCTTTTTACGCAGCATCTTATAAAAAAAACTCTTTGGCGCCTTGTCCAGATACCTTTCCAAAAAATGTACCAGACGCTGCCCCTCCTCCCTGTCCGTCACCACAATCTCCTGCATAAATTTCTCCTGTATTTCCTGTTTTCCACTTTGTTTTTAAACAATCAGCGAGGTCAGGTAAGATTTTACTTTTTCTTCTTCTTCCTGATTTACTTCCAGACGCTTCACGCCTGAAATGTCTGCCAGAAAATTTTTTTCTCCCTCCACGACCTTCACCTTATAATCCGTCCCCCAGTTTAAGACACCATCCCTCAAATACTTACGAAGATAAGACAGGTCCTGGTTTTTTCTGCCGGCAAGACCGATGACCTGTCCGTTTCCAACCGCTAAAAGTTCCAGATGCATCACCTTTTCGCTGGAAGTAATAACCATATCCGAATACAATGTCATCCCTTCTGCAAGCTTCCCGCACGCCTTTTCATAAAGTTCCTTTGAAGTGGTCTGATAAGGAAATAAAACAATGAATGCTACCAGGCTTTTTGCTCCCGGAAGCACGAACAGCACTGCAATCACAGTAAACAGATTTTGATTTGACATATGATTCAACAATAATCCAATGATAAACACTATGATTCCAAGCAATGCCATAATCCCTGTTTTAATCAGCGAATTTCGCTTTTTTGCCCTGATATATCCAAAATCACCACGCTTCTTTTTCATACTATCCCTCATTCTTTTATTCTGTTCCTGCGCGTAACGTACATTTCCTGCGCTCCTGCCGCTTCCGTTTTTCCTTCCGCACAGAGCATTCTGCCCCACAATCAGCCTCAGCCATCAGTTCCTGTATCCCTGCACACTCTGGGCACGATATGTTTCTGCAATAATATCCAACTGCTTATTGAATCTTTTTAACATCCCCATGTCATCCTTTAAATAAATCTTAAAAAATTCATTCTGGATTTTATTAACTTCCCTTTCATTTGCAACATAATACAGATTCTCAATATTATTCAAAATATCAGAAATAATATTTGCCTTCTGCCTGTTGGAATTCTGCGCATCCATAATCTCATCCCGCACAGAAGACATCTCTGTGTCTAACGAATCCACAGCCTGCGCCGCACGAAGCAGACGATCCCTGATATCCTCCGGCATATGTCCCTTATATTTATACTGCAGGGAATGTTCAATGGTAGACCAGAAATTCATTGCCAGAGTACGTATCTGTATCTCCACCTCAATCTGCTTGGGACCCTGTATCGTATGCACTGTATAATACGCAATAATATGATAACTCCTGTAACCACTGTCCTTTGCCTTTGTAATATAATCTTTTTCCTGTTTGATTACGATATCCTGCCGGTTTTTTATAATTGCAACCACCGTTTCAATATCCTCCACAAACTGGCAGATCAGCCGGATTCCGGCAATATCCTCCACCTTTTCCTCCAGCTGGGACAATTCCGCACCCTTTTTTTTCAGCTTTTCCAATATACTTGAAACACGTTTTACACGTCCGCTCACCATTTCTATGGGCGAATACATCTTCGCTTCCTGATACTGCTGCTTTACATGATTAAACTTCACCACCAGTTCATCTACTGCCAGATGATATGGCTCCAATACCTCTCTCCAAAGCTGCACTTCCATCTTCAAACCCTCCTCACAAAACCAGACGAAAAAAAGAATATCCTATTATCTTACCACTATATTTATACAAAAATCATACAAGGATTTTCTACCTGCCAGACAAATAACAAATCATTTTTTCCTCATGGATAAAAGATAATACGGATTCAGACTTTTTTCCTCTCCCTGCTTCTGCCTGTAAATCCCAAAATGCAAATGTACTACAAACTTCCCCTTTGTCCCCTCTTTTCCGTATCCGGTGTTCCCCATATTCCCAATCACTTCACCGGCCTTTACTTTCTTTCCCTCTTTCAGTCCCTTCCTGTATCCGGCAAGATGTGCATAATAATAATAAAACCCGCCTTTACTCCGAATCCCCACCCGGTATCCGCCAAGCTCCAGCCAGCCTAATTTTTCCACTACACCATCTGCAGCAGATACCACCTGAAAAGTCCTGTCCGTTTTCTCCTTCGGAAGGATGTCGATTCCCTCATGCTTTCGTTTACCGCCGAAGCTTCGTTCATCGCCATAACCATTTTCAAAAGCCACATCCTGCTTCTGCCTTACAGGAAACTTCTTCATTTCCCCAAAAAGCTTTCTAA
>CADBMP010000185.1 GCA_902795775.1 uncultured Lachnospiraceae bacterium
CTTTGCCGGCAGACGATTGAGGGCAAAAGCAGCCACATCCAGACGACACTTTTCACATTTGCAAAAATCTGTCTGGGGCCAAATCTTGTCTATTTTTTTCATTACCGTTTCTTCCATAAGATTTGTCAGTCCCTCCATACTGTTTCCTCCTTTTCCACTCCCCCATAATCTTTGCAATCCCCACCATCTGCTAAGGTCATCAGAATCCGGACAACACTTTTGTCAATCCAGGACCCCGATATGCGAAAAACTAATCTTTCCTTTGCTTCCATCCTTCTTTTTGTTAAAAGAACAAATACGAAAGATTGCATGTCCATCGATATTTTTCTTTTTGACAGGACCCACCTCAAAGCGGCTGTCCACACTATTATTCCGGTTATCCCCCATCACAAAAAATTCATCCTTACCTAATGTAATTCCTTCACCAGCAGCTCTTCCTGCTTCCTCAATATAACCGTCTTTTCCAAAACTTTCTTTCAAAAGCTTTCCATTTATATAAATCTTATTTCCTTCAATCTTAACATTTTCTCCCGGAAGACCAATTACACGCTTAATATAATATACATTTTCATCCCTGCCATTTGGATAAAGCGTTACAATATCAAAGCGGTCAGGATCCTTAAAATAATAAGAAACCTTCTCTACCAAAAGATTATCATAATCATGCAGGGTATTCTCCATGGATTCTCCATCCACCTGTGTCCGCTGCAGCACATATCTTGGTATCACCGTCACACAAAGAAACAGGATCAAAAGATAAAGAAGAAGCTCCCTCACAATAGAAAAAGGCTTTCTTTTTTCCGGCGGCGCACTTTTCTGTACGGTGACGCCCGCCTGCTCCGGCTCCACAGCCTTTGTTTCATCCCCGGTATCTTTTTCTAATGTTTCCTCCAGTTTTTCCGTCATTTTTACACCTCATTTCTGCGCTTCATTTTTTTACTGCCTACAGGCATCTTTGCAGCCTGCAGGCATAGTGCTCCGGCTTACATCAAAGCAGCTAAGCACTGCCTGCTCTGTTTTCCTAAAAGCACATCTGAAGCTCTTTACTCCTCCTCCGTAGTCTCCATCTCCTGTTCCTGTTCTTCCTCTAACGCCTTTTCTCTGAGAGCTGCTGCCTCTTCCTCACTTAATATATGAATTTTGGACTGCTCTAATTCTTCAACAGCAATGGATAACGGTTTCGGACATTTACTCTTGACCAGAGGTTCTACCCCTTCAATAAGCTGGCGCGCCCTCCTTGCCGTTGCCAATACAATGGAATACCTGCTGTTTACTACAGGTGCCTCTCCAATTTCAACACCACTGTTTACTTTGCTCATTAAGTCAGTATAAGATGGATGTAACATAATAAATCCCCTTTCTCATAAAAAATTCTAAAATTAAATATTGAACTGCTCCTGAAGTCTTTGGATATGCTCCTTCTGATTATCCTTGGTATTATGGACAGCTTCCAGTATCTCATGAATCTGCCTGATACACTCCTCCAAATCATCATTTACCACAACATAATCATAATGGGACAGATATTTACATTCCTCTTTCGACCTTGCCATGCGGGTATCAATCATTTCCGCATCCTCAGTTCCTCTTTTCAAAAGCCGTTCCCTCAAATCTGCCACCTTTGGAGGTACAATAAAAATCAGTGCCACTTCCGGAAAACGCTCTTTTACCTTCAAGGCTCCCTGCATTTCTATCTCCAAAAGAACGTCATTCCCGTTTTCTATCTGTTTCAGCACATAATCCTTTGGAGTACCATAATAATTATCTACATACTTTGCATACTCCATCAATTCTTCTTTTTTGATCATGTCCTCAAATTCTTCTGTAGTCTTGTAAAAATAGTTGACACCCTCTTTTTCCCCGTCACGCGGAAGCCTTGTCGTTGCAGAAATGGAGATGACATATCCATATCTTTTAACCAGCTCTCCCACAATCGTACCCTTTCCTACTCCTGAAAACCCGGAAAGAATCGCCATAATTCCTTTTCTATCCTTCATCCTCCTGACTCCTTTCAAGCAATGAGCTTTCTGTTGCCCTGTTCTCTATTGTATCCGGCAGAAGTGCTGACAGCACAATATGCCCACTATCCATGACAAGTATGCACTTTGTCTTTCTTCCACACGTGGCATCCACTGCCAGATTTTCATCCTTGGCAACCTGAATCATTCTTTTGATCGGTGCGGCATCTGCCCGTATAATACTGACCACCTTGTCCATATTGACCACATTTCCATATCCGATATTGACTAACATCCTGCCACCTCATCACTCTATGTTCTGAATCTGTTCCCTGATTTTTTCAATTTCCGTCTTTAAGCCAATCGCATAATCAGAAACTGCCCGGTCATTTGCCTTTGACAAAATCGTATTAGCCTCCCTGTTCATCTCCTGTGCAATAAAATCAAGCTTCCTTCCCACAGACTCTTCTTCTTTGAGTGCTCCAAGCATGCTGTTCACATGGCTTTTCAAGCGCACCGTTTCCTCATCCACACAGATTTTATCAGCAAAAATGGTAATCTCCGCAGCCAGCACAGCATCATCAATCTTCCGGTCCCCCAAAAGTTCTTTCACCTTTTCCAGAATCCTGTTCCGGTATTCCTTCACGATTTCCGGAGAACGCTCCTCAATACTTTCCACCAATTCTAAAATATGTTCTAATTTTTTTTCAATATCCTCTTGAAGCTGTCTTCCCTCTGCCTGCTTTGTCTCCAAAAAACGACCTGCCGCCTCCTTAATGGCATCTGCCAGGCTTTCATAGACCACGCCTGCATCAAGCTCCTTCTCCTCAATCGTAATGACCTCCGGATAATGAAGAAGATCCGCCGCAGACAACCCCTTCTCCAGAGAAAAGCTGTCACCTGCTTTTTTTACTGCGTCCGCATATTCCCTCGCAACATCTTCATGATAAGAAATTGTAATTTTGTTATCCACATAACTTTCATAATTGATGTAAAGATCAATCTTTCCACGTTCTGCAAATGTTTTTACAATACTACGTATTTCTCTTTCAAAAGCATTGAATTTCTTTGGCATCCTAATATTTAAATCAAAATAACGA
>CADBMP010000186.1 GCA_902795775.1 uncultured Lachnospiraceae bacterium
ACCGGTTTGTCAATCAGACAGACTTTTTTTGCTTTTGTCTCCGATTGTGTAATAATCTTAGAATACGCTTGCTTTTCCACCTCAGTAATATCTGCTGGCACAGCAATATAAAACTGGCAATGTCCGATGGTCCTTTTCCCTGTGACCTTTTTCCCCATAAAATCCCAGAGCGCAACCATATCATCCAGCTTAGACACGACCCCCCTGCTTAATGGAAGGGATACATGAATACTCGGAGGTGCTTTTTCAAACATATCATATGCTTCCTCGCCTATGGCAATCGCTCTTTTCTGGCTTCCCACCGTAGAAACTGCTGTCCGCTCAGAAAGAATGATTCCCTCTCCTTTTTTGTATATCTTTATAGCATTTGTTCCAAAATCAATGCCATAAATTTTTTTTGCCATGAAATACAACTCCTTCCCAAAGGCTACATATAACCACTTTCTTTAAAGCTGACATAGCAGTTATCGCCAATGATAATATGATCCACCAGAGGAATCCCTATCAGATTTCCACTCTCGATCACACGCTTTGTCAGATAAAAATCTTCCCTGCTCGGTGCAGGCTCTCCTGACGGGTGATTGTGAAGAAGAAGAATCGAAACCGCCTTATGCTTTAATGCATAATAAAAAATCTCCCTGGGTGCTGCAGGTGCAGAATCGAAAGTCCCTACCGCCAAATCCATTTCCTTGGAAATCCTGTTTTTCCCGTCCAGCACCAAAAGCTTGACTACTTCTGTTTCCAGATAACGCATGGATACCATAAAATACTGTGCGACTTTTTGGGGATCATCACAAATGATTTCCTCCTTTGGAATCTTGCTGCGAAGCATGCGTTTTACAAGCTCTGTCAAAGATAAAAGCTCGATTGCCTTTACCCTGCCGATTCCTTTCACCTCTAACAGTTCCTCCATTGTAATCTGGAACAATCCGGCAATGTTTTTTCCGGGAAGAATGGTAAGCAGCCTTCTGGCAAGCTCCACCGCACGCTCTTTTTTTGTTCCGGTCCTTAAGATCACTGCTAAAAGCTCTGCATCTGACAAAACTCCCGCTCCATACTTTTCCACCTTTTCGTAAGGCTTCTCTGAATCAGGAAGCTCCCTCATTGTCATGTTTTTTTCTGTCATATAACCTCCAGTTCCCTGAAAGGCTCCCTTGTTCTGGCGATATGCCTGCATCTGATACGCCGCACATGCCAAAATAACACACAATAATTATCCTATCACAAAATTTCTTCTTTGTATAGCAATTCCAACGAAAAAAATATTTTAAATTGTTACATATTTTGAATTCTGGCACTTCACACAGAAGTCCCGGGAGATTTTTTTAAAAGGCCTTCTTTCTTCATATACTGTACTGACATCGTAATCCCGAATCTGGCATGATACCAGGTCAGGCCTCCCTGAAAATAAACTGCATACGGCGGTTCAATCGGTCCGTCCGCACTTAATTCAATGGAAGAACCCTGCACAAATGCTCCCGCAGCCATAATCACATCACTGTGATAGCCCGGCATGGCATATGGCTCCGGAGCCACATGGCTGTCCACAGGTGCTGCTGCCTGAATTCCTTTACAAAAGGCAATTACGCCCTCCGGTGAACCAAGTGTAATGGCCTGAATGATGTCATGCCTTTCCTCTTTTCCATCCGGAAGTACGGGAAAACCCAGCTTTTCATAAACATTGGCAGCAAAAACGGCTCCTTTTAATGCTCCTGCCGTCACCACAGGTGCTAAGAAAAATCCCTGAAAAAATGACCGGTTGATCCCAAGCGTTGCGCCTACCTCTTTTCCAAGTCCCGGAGCTGTCAGACGGTACGCACAAAGCTCCACGTATTCCTTTTTTCCAGCAATATATCCTCCGACCGGAGCCAGACCTCCACCCGGATTTTTGATCAAAGAGCCCACAATAAGATCTGCTCCCACCTGCGATGGCTCCTCTGTTTCAACAAATTCCCCATAACAGTTATCCACCATGCAAATCACATCCGGCTTGATATTTTTTATAAAAGCAATCAGTTCTCCAATTTTTTTTACAGAAAGTGTCTTTCTGACATCATATCCCTTGGAACGCTGAATCGTCACCAGCTTTGTTTTTTCATTGATTGCTTTTTTTATGGCAGGAAAATCAAATTCTTCTCCACCAACCAGGTCCGTCTGCCGGTAAGTAATCCCAAATTCCTTTAAGGAGCCTGGCGGATTTTCTTTTTTAATCCCAATGACCCCCTCAAGCGTATCATAAGGTTTCCCGACCGGTGACAACAGTTCATCTCCCGGTCTTAGCAATGCGGATAAAGCAACAGTAAGCGCATGTGTCCCACAGGTAAGCTGCGGACGCACCAGCGCACTTTCCGTTCCAAATACCTCTGCATAGACCGCCTCTAATGTCTCCCGGCCGAAATCATCATATCCGTATCCGGTGGAGCTTTCAAAACAAGCTGCACTAACCCTGTGCTTTTCCATGGCACGAATTACTTTCATCTGATTATATTCTGCTGTTTCATCCATCTGCTCAAACCGTTCTTTTAAGCCTTTCTGAACCGTATCACAAAAATCATAAACCTCTTCGTCAATCCCTGCTTCCAAATATAACTGTTTTAAGTCCTTCACATTTTTTCTCCTTTTTCATTTCTTATGTTTTAGGCGTTTTTTCTGTTTATTTTTTCCTATTTTTAAAATACTCCTTCACAAATCCACAGTCCCTGATACAAAAGTCAAGAAGCTCCTGTTCTGAGGAAAACTTTTCTTTTTCCAGCCAGGTCACGTCCTTTTCTCTGCGGAACCAGGTGAACTGTCTTTTTGCAAAATGCCTGGTTTCCTGTTTGATTCGTTCAAACGCATGCTCCATGTTATCCCTGCCTTTTAGTGCATCAATGATTTCCTTATAGCCAAGCCCCTGCATGGAAACCATGTGCTCTGAACAGCCAAGCTCCATCAGAGCTTGAACCTCCTTTACAAGTCCGGCCTCCCGCATCTGTTCCACCCGTTCATTGATTCTCTGATATAAGATGCCCCTGTCAAGACTTAACACATAATACCGGAATTGATACGGGGAAGTCCTCATTTTCTGGGTTTCATTATGCTTTGAAATGGGCTCTCCAGTCTGCTTATAGTATTCTAACGCACGAACCACACGCTTTACATTATTCGGATGGATCGTCTGACAGGAATCCGGATCCACCTTTTTCAGCATTTCAAATAATTTCTCCGCTCCCTGCTCCTTTGCAAGCGTTTCCAATTCCTCCCGGTATGAAACATCTGCCTCTGTCTTAGAAAACCGGATGTCATATAATACCGACTGGATATAAAACCCAGTGCCCCCCACCAGAATCGGACATTTCCCACGACTGTAAATTTCCTCCATCGCTTTTTGGGCATATTTCTGAAAAAGGGCAATGTTAAATTCTTCGTCCGGCTCCAAAATATCAATCAGATGATGCTTCACTCCCTGCATTTCTTCTGGTTTTATTTTTGCTGTTCCAATATCCATTTTTTTATATACCTGCATGGAATCCGCAGATATGATTTCCCCATCCAGGGCCTTTGCAAGCCCGATGGAAAGTGCTGTCTTCCCGACCGCCGTTGGTCCGGTCAGAATAATTAGTGGTCTTTTCATAAAAATCCTCCATGCCGAGCACAAATCGCCAAAACAATACTTCCTTTCCAGTAACAGTTCATCCTTGCTCAAATACCCTTATTATACAATTCTCTTAAAACGTTTTTCCAACTCCCTTTTTGATACAGAAATCATGGTAGGTCTGCCATGAGGACAATGATATGGATTTTCTAATGTCATAAGCTCCTTCAAAAGTTCCTCCGCCTCTGCCAAAGACAGCCTGTTATTTCCCTTTACGGCAGCCTTGCATGACATGGAAGCTATACGTTCTGTAAGAATTTTCAGGTTTCTTTTTCCCTTGCACTCATCTGCCAGGGAATCAAGAATTTCCAGCAAAAGCCCCTCTGTCCCAATTTCAGGCAGATGCGCCGGCACACCACTCACCGCATATTCTTTTCCACCAAACGCTTCAATCACATATCCTGTCTCTTTTAAAAGCTCCTTATTTTCCTCCACTGCAATCTGCTGTCTGACAGACAGGGATAAAATGACCGGCGGCTCTAACATCTGGGAAAATACCTCTTTGTTTTCGAGTTCCTTCATAAAACGCTCATACAGCACTTTTTCATGTGCTGCATGCTGGTCGATCAGATACATATGATCTTCATATTGTAAAATCCAGTACGTAGAAAATACCTGTCCGATAATTTTAATCTCTTTTTCTTTTTTTTCAGAAAGAAATCCCCGGTCAAACAAGGTTTCCTGCGTCTCGTTTTTTTCTGTTTCTGTCAAAATTTCTTTCTGTATTTCGTTTTCCCCTGTTTCTGTCAAAATTTCTTTCTGTGTTTCATTTTCCCCTGTTTCCGTTAATGCTTCTTTCTGTATTTCATTTTCTGATTTCGATATAAAAATGCTATCCTGTTTTTTTTCAGGAATTTTCTGTGTCTCTTGTCCTGAATCATGGACCGCCCCATAAAGAACGGTTTCCTCTGCCACACCTGCCGCAGAGCTTAACATCATTTTTTCCTTTGCTTTTTTTTCATAAGGTTCAAAGCTTGTTGCCTTTTCATGACGTTCTTTTTCTCTTTTTTCAAGCACTTTTTCTTCTTTTGTCTGAAATGTTACCTGCGGAATCAGCTCACGGTATTTTAACGCTTCCGAAATCCCCTTGAAAACATTGTCAAAAATCTCCCGCTCTTTATGAAAACGAAGCTCCATCTTCTGAGGATGAACATTGACATCCAGATACTCCGGATCAATCAAAAGCTGCAATGCGGTAAACGGATAACGGTGCTGCATGGTATATGCTTCATAGGCCTGTTCAATCGCAAGATTGATGACATTGCTTTTGATATATCTGCCATTGATAAAATAATTCATCATGGCGCGGTTTCCCCTTGACACAACCGGTTTGGCAAGAAATCCCTTCAATGTGCAGAATTCCTCGTTCCGGTCGATTTCAATCAGATTTGATGTGATATCCCTTCCATAAATGTGATAGATCACATCTTTTAAATTTCCATTGCCGGAAGTGGACATCTTCTGCTGTTTCTGGTTAATGAAACGGAATGAAATATGCGGATGTGAAAGTGCCATGCGCTCCAAAAGCCCTCCAATATATCCGGCTTCTGTCTGGGAGGTTTTTAAAAACTTTAATCTGGCAGGCGTATTATAAAACAGGTTCCTCACTAAAAAAGTGGTGCCATCCGGACACCCTGCTTCCGAAAGCTCCCTTTCTTTCCCGCCATCAATCAAATAATGACAGCCCACAAGGGCTTCCTTCGTCTTTGTAAGCATTTCTAACTGTGAGACGGCAGCAATGCTTGCCAGTGCCTCCCCGCGGAAACCTAAGCTCTTTACCTCCAGAAGATCTGTAATATCCGAAATTTTACTGGTTGCATGTGGTAAAAAAGCAAGCTTGATATCCTCCTTTTCCATGCCGCAGCCATTGTCCGTTACCCGGATCAACGTCTTTCCACCGTCAGAAATTTCCACCGTAATCGCATTTGCTCCCGCGTCAATCGCATTTTCCACCAGCTCCTTTACTACCGCCATTGGACGCTCTATGACCTCTCCAGCCGCAATTTTATTGATGGTATCCTGACTAAGTACATGAATTTTTGCCATTTTTTCTGTTCCTTCCTTCAAAAAGATTTATCGCCCTGTTACGCCGCCCGCACATTGTTCCTGCTGGTACAAAAACAAATTCTGCTACATCCGCTCCCTCAGTTTTTTCTGCATTTGATACAGTACATTCAATGCTTCAATCGGGGTGGTTTCTGAAAGCTCTAAATCCCGCAGCTCTATCAGGATATCATCTGACTTGACCCTGGCAGAATCAAACATAGAGAGCTGTCCCTCTGTTTCATCTTTCTTTCCCTGTTTTTTCCGCCTGTGATGCCCTGTCCCTGTCTGTGCCGACAGGTCATACTCAAATTCGTCCGGCTCCTCTTTTTCATACTCCACTTCAATTTCCTTTGCACGTTCTGTTATATCATTTTCACTGAGTTTTTCCACAATCTCCCTGGCTCTTTTTAATACGCTTTCCGGAACCCCTGCCAGCTTTGCCACCTGGATTCCATAACTCTTATCCGCTCCTCCTTTAATGATTCTGCGCAGAAAAACGATATCCTCCCCTTCTTGTTCCTTAACGGCAATACAGTAATTATCCACACTTTCTATCTTGCCCTCTAACTCCGTAAGCTCATGGTAATGTGTGGCAAATAACGTTTTTGCGCCTAACAGCTTTGGATTTGCAATATGCTCAATAACTGCCCATGCAATGCTAAGACCATCAAAGGTACTGGTACCCCGCCCGATTTCATCTAAAATTACCAGACTCTTTTTTGTCGCATTTCGTAATATATTGGCCACCTCTGTCATTTCTACCATAAACGTGCTCTGTCCGCTCGCCAAATCATCGGAAGCGCCCACTCTGGTAAAAATACGGTCCACAATGCCGATTTTTGCCTCCTTTGCCGGAATGAAAGAACCAATCTGCGCCATTAGCACCAAAAGTGCGGTCTGACGCATATACGTTGATTTTCCTGCCATATTCGGTCCTGTAATGATGGCGATTTTATGCTTGTTTTCATCTAAATATGTATCATTTGCCACAAAAAGCTCATTGGAAATCATCTTTTCCACCACCGGATGCCTGCCTGCTTTGATATCAATCACGCCATCATTTGTAATCCGGGGCCTGACATAATGATTCTGCTCTGCCACCACTGCAAGGGACGCTAACATGTCCACTGCCGCAATGATTTTTGCCGTACTCTGGATGATTCCAATCTTTTCATATATTTTTTCCCGCACCTCACAAAATAAATCATACTCCAGATTATTCAACCGGTCCTCTGCACCCAAAATGGTGTCTTCCAATTCTTTTAATCTGGGCGTGGTATAACGCTCTGCATTAGCAAGCGTCTGCTTTCTGGTCCAGTCCTCCGGTACCAGGTTCTGGTACGAATTTGTCACTTCTAAGTAATACCCAAAGACTTTATTATATTTTATCTTAAGATTCTTTATCTGTGTACGTTCTTTTTCTGTTTCCAAAAGGTCGGCAAGCCATTTCTTGCCATCTGTTTTTGCACTTCTTAAACGATCCACTTCTGCGTGGTACCCGTCTTTTATGATGCCGCCTTCCCTGACAGAAAGGGGTGGTTCTTCCATGACCGCTGAATCGATCAATCCGAACAAATCCTGTAAATCCTCTAATTCCTCCCCATAAGTCTTTAATATGGTTCCTTCATATGTATTTAAAAGATATTTGATATGAGGCAGCATTTCCAAGGATTGTTTAAATGCAAGCAGATCCCTGGGATTGGCACTACGGTAACTGATTTTGCTGATCAGACGTTCCAGATCATAGATTCTTGCTAAATACTCCCTTAATTCTTCGCGGTTAATGACCGTTTCGTTGATGGCTTCGACTGCATCCAGCCGTTCCACAATCTGTGCCCTTGCAACAAATGGCTGTTCAATGGAATTTCTTAACATTCTGGCACCCATGGCTGTTTTTGTTTTATCCAGTACCCAGAATAAAGAACCCCTTTTCGTTTTTTCCCTCATGGTTTCACAAAGCTCTAAATTTCTTCTGGTAGCCCTGTCTAAAACCATATACTGGTCAGATACATACGTCTGCAGCCTTGTAATATGGTCTAATGAAATTTTCTGCGTTTCTGTCAGATACTGCAGTATGGCACCTGCAGCCACCGTACCGATTCCATAATCATCCAGTCCAAGCCCGGAAAGCGTACTGACTTTAAAATGTCTTTGAAGCGCCTCTTTGCAGCGTTCTTCATCAAAATACCATGATTCAATGGAAGAAACCATGATTCCCATGCGCTCTTTTAAGTCTTCAAAGGAAATCCCGCATACAAAAAAAGAATCATTGCATATTATTTCAGACGGCATCACCTTCCCGATTTCATCTAAAAGCCCTGATTCCTCTGTAAATTCTGCAACATAATAATCTCCCGTTGTGACATCCACGTAAGAAACACCATAAGCGTTCGTTGTATAGACCACGCACATCAGATAGTTATTCTTTGTTTCATCCAAAGCCCTGACATCCAGATTGGTCCCTGGCGTCACCACACGAAGCACATCTCTTTTTACCAGTCCCTTGGCAAGCTTTGGATCCTCCACCTGCTCACAGATTGCCACTTTATAACCTTTGGAAACCAATTTATTTAAATAACCATCTACTGCATGAAATGGAACTCCGCACATGGGCGCACGTTCCGGAAGGCCGCAGCTTTTTCCGGTAAGGGTAAGCTCCAGCTCTTTAGAGCAGATTTTTGCATCCTCAAAGAACATTTCATAAAAATCCCCTAAACGATAAAAAAGAATACAGTCCCTGTATTCCTCCTTTGTCTTCATATACTGCTCCATCATTGGCGTAAGTCCCATGTACCTGTGCCTCTCTTTCCTTTGTCGTTTTTGTACTTTTCAACCATTTTCCCGCACCTGTCATATGCAGTCTTTTTTATTTTACGAGCAACACGATAAGCCGGGTTCTGTATAAGAAATCATCAGAAATCTTCTGACTATTTCCCTGACAATCATCTATCTAGACCTGCTGTTACCAACAGGCTCAAGCGACCTACCCGGAACACGACGGGCCGCCGTATGGTTCCTGTCTGGTCTTGCTTCAAATGGGGTTTACAGCCGCCGCCTTTGTTACCAAAGACGCGGTGAGCTCTTACCTCACCTTTTCACCCTTACCTTCCGTTTTCTCTCATGCAGCCGTCAGCCGCAATAAAAGAAACCGTGGCGGTTGTTTTCTGTTGCACTAGCCTGGGAGTCACCTCCACCGGACGTTATCCGGCATCCTGCCCTGCGAAGCCCGGACTTTCCTCACCTGCAGATTCTCCAGGAACCCCAAAAAGGATTTCTGGAAGATTTGCAGCCGCGATTGTCTGTGCTGCTCGTCGGGGTACATTTTAACATAAGCGTCCAAAAATGTAAAGCTATCGTAATGTTTCAAGCCAAAAATATTTCTTCATGCAAAGGCTTTCTTTTCTTTTTTCTGGTCAGCTCCACCAAGCCAAGTTTCGTCATATCCACCAGCGTGACAGGTACGGAATCCTTTTTTAGCTCTCCACGGAAAAAACTCATCAGCTCCTCTCTTGCACTCTTCTCCTCCAGATCAATAAAATCCACCAAAATAATTCCCGAAAGATTCCGAAGCCTTAACTGTAATGCAATCTCTGTGGCAGCCTCTTTATTGATGCCAAAGAAATGAGCCTGCACATCCTTTTTTTTATTTACCGCCTTTCCCGTATTGACATCAATGGAAACAAGTGCCTCTGTTGGCTCAATGACAAGATAACCGCCACTTTTTAGCCAGACCTTTTTTTTGAGTGCATTTTCCAAAGTCTTGTCCAGATTATAAACAGCAGAAAGCTTCCCTTTCTCCTCATTCCATAGAGAAACAGGAGTCGTTTCCTCCCACCGGTTCTCCCGGACATATTCTAAAATACTCTGGTAAATTTTTAAGATATCAGTTTCAATCTCCATTCCGGCATCCTGTACCAGATTTTTTATGTTCTCCAGATATAATGGTGCCTCCTCATATAAACAGCTAAAAACCACCTTATGCTTTCCTGTCTGTACCAGACACTCATACCTGTTTTTAAGGCTCAATAATTCCTCCACCATTTTTTCCTTCAAAATCCCCTTGCTGTTTGTTCGGGCAATCAGCTCATAGTTCCCGGATTCATAAGGCAGCAAGATTTTTTTCAGACGTTCCCGTTCTTTTTTTTCAGATATTTTTTTAGAAACATGAACCCCAGTCCTTCCCATTCCAAGTACCAGATATTTCCCGGAAAAATTCAGGTTCACGCTCAGTGTGGGCGGTTTAGTCTTTACTGCCTCCCTTACCACCTGAACCAGAATCTCATCCCCAATCAGAATTCTGTCATCTTCTCTTTTCACTGCATTTGTATGTACCGGTCTTCCTGCTTTTTCCAAGGGAAGATACCCCATCTGCCCCTTGGAAAATTCCACAAATGCTGCACCTATGTTTTTTACAATATTCTTTACCTTTCCTACATAAATATTCCCTAAAAGAGAAGGTCTTAAAATAGGCTCCGCAAAAAGCTCCGTAATCCTTCCATCCTCATATAATGCAGATATCACATGTGTATCCTTTTTTGTAATCAATAGCTTTTTTTCCATACTGATTCACATTCCTTCCCGGACAATGGCAAATCATCTCTTTTTTCTGCTCTTTTTTAAACTGGAAATCATCGGAATAAAAAACAGGTTCCAACTGCCGGAATAAAACAGATTATTCCCAGATTTCATCTTCCTCAATAACCTGTATTTCCAGATAATCAAAATCAATTTCTTCTATAAAACTGTCCTTTGAAAATCTGGTCTTATCAATTTTTTTAAATTCCCTGATATTCACATCCAGCCAGATTGGTTTTCCAAGGTCAAAAGCATAACATATTTCCTCTAAGGAATCAAATACCTTTTTTGTCCTGTTCTTTTCCGAGGACAGAGCACTGTCCACAATCGTAATATCCCGCAGCATGCGGTTCTCTTTCCAGATTTTCCCCCACATACGAAACATGAGTTTTCTCCTTCCATTTTCCATACTCAGCCAGGGATACCAGCTCACATGCCGGATTGCTTTTTAATGTATGCACTTCTCCTTTTTTCATGTTCCGGTCCCCGTACATTTCCAATCTGTGAATCTGAAAAGCCGCACTATGATACTCCTCTCCAGCCTCTGCAAAAAGAGCCTCCAAAACAAGCTCCGGTTTAATATTGATGACGCTTCCCGAAGTAAGCTGCATAAAAAGAACAGGCTCATATCCTTCCTTTTTTAAATCTTCCTGCAGCTTTCCCATTCCATTTTCAGCAGGTAACAGCTGATAAATATATTCCCGGATATCCATTTGTTTTTCGGAACGCTTTGTCTTTTTCAAAATTTCAATCCGCTCTTTTTTTAAAAATTCCTGAAGCACAGCTTTCCTTTTTTCAAAATCAGCCAAAAACGAATCCTGCGCCAAAAGACCCTGCTCTTGTTCTTTCCCCCATTCCGGTTTCATAAAAATCAGATAATCACAGGCAGCTAATACAGCCATGGAGCTTTTGCTCTCCTCCAAAAGAAAAAGAAAATCCGTAACCAAAATTTCCTCATTCATCTGTTCATTGACCCTTTTTAAAAACTCCTCTTTTGAAATCTCCTCCTCCAAAGAAAGGTCTAAATATTCCCCTTCGCTGCTAAGTCCCAATCCTAATGGTGATGCGAACGACATAATCTGATGTGGGGAAAACCCTTTACTGTAACTCACCCGGATTCCCGCCCTGCGGAATGCTTTTTGAAAATAACGCATCACATCTAAATGACCAATAAAACGCATGGAGCCGGTCTTCGTAAATTTCATTCTTGCTTTCATCTTTCTTCTTTCTCTCTTTCTGGTCCAACACACACACCACACTGGAATGCCGCCGCACCACAGCCGGAACAGCCTTCCCGGCAGTTCGGTGTCACAACTGCCTCCTTTGACCTCTGATATTCCCGTAAAAGAAACTTCTTTGTCACACCAATATCAATAAAATCCCAAGGAAACAGCTCGTCCTCCCTGCGCTCCCTTTTTAAATAAAAATCCATATCAATTCCATTTTCCGCAAACGCTTTTTTCCATACATCATATAGGAAAAACTCTCCCCAGGCATCATACATACAGCCTTCTTTATACGCCTGTAAGATTACATTACAAAGCTTTCTGTCCCCTCTTGCAAAAACACCTTCCAGCTCCGAAACATCTGCGTCATGGCAGTTATATTTAATGCTCTTTCCATTTAACTGGGCTTTCACCTTTCCAAGCAGAAACTCTCTTTTTTCCTCTGCATACTCCCTGGAAACCATGGGTGCCCATTGGAAAGGCGTAAATGGCTTTGGCACAAAAATGGAAGTGCTGGTCACAATGTTTACCTTTCCATGTCGTTCCTCTTTTGGAATCGTATAATACTCCCTTGCAATTTTATCCGAAAGAACAGCAATCGCTTCAATATCTTCATCTGTCTCCCCGGGAAGCCCAAGCATAAAATAAAGTTTGACCCGGTTCCAGCCACCTAAAAAGGCGTCCATGGCACCCTTTAAAATCTCCTCCTCTGAAAGCCCTTTATTGATGACGTTCCTCATTCTCTGGGAACCCGCTTCCGGCGCAAACGTAAGGCTGCTCTTTCTGACATCCTGCACTTTTGACATGACATCAAGCGCAAATGCATCAATCCTTAAGGATGGCAGGGAAATATTCACTCCCCTCTCCTGAAACTCATCAATCAGCCAGTACACTAACTTGTCAAGTTCTAAATAATCACTGGAGCTTAAGGAGCTAAGCGTAATTTCCTCATGCCCGGTCGCCTCTATCATCGCCGTTGCCCGCGGCTTTAAAAACGAAAGGGAACGGGGCCTGACCGGACGATATAACATTCCTGCCTGGCAAAAGCGACATCCCCTGATACAGCCTCTCTGGATTTCTAACACCACCCGGTCCTGTGTCACCTTAATGTATGGCACCAGTGGTTTTTCCGGATAATACGTTTCTGACATATCCCGTTGTACCTGTTTAAAAACCCGCTCCGGTGCTTCCTCTACAACCGGAAAGAACTCCGATAACGTACCATCCTCATGATAACGCACCTCGTAAAACTGTGGGACATAACACCCCGGAATTTTTGCCGCCTGCTTTAAAAAACCGTTCCTTGTCCCTCCTGTTTTTTTCCATGCTTTATAGGCATCCAGCAAATCCCCATAGACCGTTTCCCCTTCCCCGATATAGAAAATATCAAAAAAATCAGCAATCGGCTCAGGATTATAAGTACAGGGACCTCCTCCGATTACAAACGGATCCTCTGGCGTCCTCTCAGAAGCCTTTAACGGAATTCCCGATAAATCCAATATCTGCAGGATATTTGTATAACACATTTCGTATTGTAATGTAATTCCAAGAAAATCAAAGCTTTTCACCGGATCCTGGCTTTCCAGCGCAAACAGCGGAATCCGTTCTTCCCTCATGATCCGGTCCAAATCCATCCAGGGGGAATACACCCGTTCGCAATACGTATCCTCCCTGAGATTAAACATATCATATAAAATCTGGATTCCAAGATGTGACATTCCAATCTCATATACATCCGGAAAGCACATACAGAACCGGATCTCCACTTCTTTTGGATCCTTTTTTACCATATTGATTTCTCCGCCAATATATCTGGCAGGCTTTTCCACCCGTAATAATATTTCATCACTTAGTGCGAGCTTTCTCATACCTTCCTCCGTCATTTCTTCCGTTTTTCATCAAGGTGCCTTATCACCATTTCAGCCTGCCTGACAAGACTCTGATAATGAGAATCATCTGACAATACCTGTTCCACCCTGTTCCTGTCAATTCCATGAAATGAAAAATGAAACTGAAATGCTGTAATTAAAAGTATCAAAACAAGTAAAGAAAAAAAGGGACGGTAAAATGAAAAAGATTCCTCTCTTTCAAAAGGTACCTCAGATAAGCTTTCATAACCGTCCCCTGAAAATTTCATTTTAGCTTCTCTTACCCGTTCCTCCCTGCTTTTTTTTAATTCCTCTGATCCTGATATAAAAGATTCCATGCTCCTGCTCCCTTCTATCCAAAACAAATATGTACTAATGGATATGCCAAAGCAGGTACAAACATGACAACTACTCACTTTTTCCAGCCAAGGTCAGGATATTCCTTGCAACGGTCCCTGGTCAGAAGATTATGAACCGCATCCTTGGCAGATACTCCTTCAAACAATACCTTGCAGGTCTGATCCACAATCGGCATGGAAACCTGATATTTTTCCGCCAGCATCTTCACTGCCTTTGCAGAATAAACGCCCTCTACCACCTGTTTCACTTCAGTCAGGGCTTCCTCCATGGAATATCCCTTTCCAATCAGATATCCGGCATTATGGTTCCTGCTATGCTCACTGGTACAGGTAACAATCAAATCCCCGATTCCGGAAAGCCCGCCAAGCGTCTCAGGATTTGCTCCCATTGCAATCCCAAGTCTGCTGATTTCTGCAATTCCTCTGGTAATCAGGGCAGCCTTTGTATTATCCCCAAATCCAAGCCCGTCACATACACCTGCTGCCAAAGCAATGACATTTTTTACAGAGCCGCCAAGCTCAATGCCAATGATATCCGGACTGATATACACTCGAAAAAAATCATTCATAAAGATTTCCTGAATAAAGATGGCCGTCTGCTTGCTCATGCTTCCCACCACCACCGTAGTCGGCATGCCAATCGCAACCTCCTCTGCATGGCTTGGACCGGAAAGCACGGAAACATCCGCCTGTGGTATTTCTTCTAAAATAATATCCCTCAAAGTCTTTAAAG
>CADBMP010000187.1 GCA_902795775.1 uncultured Lachnospiraceae bacterium
AACACCTCTGAGGCCCCGGAAACATCCACAATCGCAGCAGCCACAAGCCCTCCCGTACAGGATTCAGCCGTTGTAATGTGATACCCCCTTTTTAAAAGCTCATGCACCAGTTTCTCAGCTTTCATGATTTTCTCCTTTTCCATCGTTTCACGTATTGCCTTGATTTCCTTCTATATCTGCATCTTCCCACAGCATTTCAGCCTTCCCCAAATACAGTTTCACAGGAAGGCTGAATAATTACATTTTCCCATCATTCAAGACTTTCCGGTTCTTTACCAGATAATCTGCCAGCGAAACAATCGTCAGTACGATTGCTGCATAAATAAATACATATTCCACCACATCGATCACTTTGCCCTCAAAATTCAGGATCAGAAGAATCGACATCAGCATCTGTACAACGGTCTTGCTCTTTCCCCACCAGCTCGCTGCAATCACAACGCCTGTATCTGCTGCCACCAGCCGGAATCCGCTGATGATAAATTCCCTGCTGATGATTACAATGACCCCCCATGCCGGCATCGGATTTTCCGGAATCGAAACAAAACAGATCAGTGCCGAGCAGACCAGAAGCTTATCTGCCAGCGGATCCATAAACTTTCCAAAATTAGATACCAATTTATATTTTCTGGCAAGATAACCATCTAACGTATCCGTCAGGCTCGCCACCACAAAAAACGCCACAGCAATATACCGCGCACCGGACACCATATCCCCGCAAAGCATAAAAAAAACAAAGAAAGGAATCAAAATCACCCGAAACATTGTAATCTTATTTGGTAAATTCATTTTCATACCCCCTGCTCCTGTCGTGAAAAAACCTGACAGGAATCTATCATTCATACATTCATTGTCTGAAAGTTTTAAAACCCTAATATGAGTTAAATACAAAACCGTTCCTTATCTACTCCACAACTCCATCTTCACTCCATAATTTCCCCAATCAAATCATACCCCTCTGCACCTGTGACCCTCACCTTCACGAAATCACCGGACATCAGATTCCAGTCACTCTCAAAAAACAGATAGCCGTCCACCTCCGGTGCATCCATATATGTTCTGGAAGCATAGACCTCATCCTCTGCCATATATCCTTCCACCATCACATCAAACACACTTCCAATACGTTCTTTGTTCTTTTCAAAGGCAATCTCCTGCTGGAGCTCCATAATCTTCTCCCGCCTTCTTTCCTTTTCTTCCTCCGGAATCTGCCCCTCCATCTCATCTGCAGGGGTATTTTCCTCCCTGGAATACGCAAATACACCCAGTCTGTCAAACCGAAGCTCCTTCACTAAGTTCACAAGTTCCAAAAATTCCTCCTCAGTTTCCCCGGGAAACCCGGTAATCAAGGTTGTCCGCAGGGCAATGTCCGGAATTTCTTCCCGAAGTTTATTCACTTTCTGTACAATTTCCTTCCTGCTGGTTCTTCTCCCCATCCGTTTCAGCACTGAATCTGCTCCATGCTGGATTGGAAGGTCCAGATAATGGCACACCTTCGGAAGCCGTCTGATTGCCCTCACAAGTTCCGGCGTAATCTCCTCCGGATAACAGTACAAAATCCGGATCCAGCGCAGTTCCTCAATTTCGGAAAGCCGTTCAAGAAGCTTTGCCAGTGATTTTTCCCCATATAGATCCGTTCCATAAAGCGTGGTTTCCTGTGCAACCAGAATAATTTCCTTTGCACCGTTTTCCACCAGATGCTCTGCCTGCAAAAGAAGCTTCTCCATTGGCACGCTCCTGTATTTTCCACGCACCTTTGGAATGATACAATACGTACAATGTTTATCACAGCCCTCTGCAATCTTTAAATACGCATAATACCCGCCGGTCATGCTGTCCCTGTCAAGCACCGGTTCCGGCAGATAATCAATCTCCCTCAGATACTCTAAGGCTGAAACATTTTTCTGTTTTGCGCCGTCCTCCAGTGCCTGCACCAGAGCTTCATACCCCATGGTGCCAATGATGATATCCACCTCCGGGATTTCTTTTTTCATTTCTTCATGATATCTCTGTGCCAGGCACCCGGCTGCCACCAAAAGCTTACACCTTCCTGTTTCCTTGTACTTTGCAAGCTCAAGGAGCGTCTGGATGCTCTCCTCTTTCGCATCCCCGATAAAGCAGCAGGTATTTACCACAATGACCTCTGCCATTGCCTCCTCATCTATAATCCGGTGCCCGGCACGCCTAAGCTCCTTGATCATCATTTCGCTGTCCACTAAATTCTTATCACATCCAAGTGATACAAAATAGATATCCATTTGTTTTCCTCGTTTCTATTATCTTGCCTGTGCCACCGGCTCATGACGCTATTTACCCGCTTTTATTCCTAAAAGCTCCGGTGGCGGCAGCCCATCTGTCTGTTCTAAGAATCCGACTGCGAATCGCAGCTTTCTACGCAGTTCTTCATCAACATGGTAATCGTCATTGGTCCGACACCGCCCGGAACCGGCGTAATTGCTGAAACCTTGTCCTTCACAGACTCAAAATCAACATCACCGCAGAGCTTCCCGTTCTCATCCCTGTCCATGCCAACATCAATGATGACCGCTCCCTCTTTGATATAGCTTTCGTCAATCATCTTTGCCTTTCCGATTGCCACCACCAGAATATCTGCACGCTTTGTAATCTCTTTCATGTTCTTTGTGTGGGAATGGCAGACTGTCACCGTTCCATTCTCCCTAAGAAGAAGAAGTGCCATTGGTTTTCCCACAATATTGCTCCTGCCAATGATCACGCACTCCTTTCCATCTATCTCAATGCCGGAACGTTTCAAAAGCTCAATGATGCCTGCAGGCGTGCAGGAAACAAAGCCCGGCTGCCCTATGCTCAATGCGCCCACACTCTGTGGATGGAACCCGTCCACATCTTTTTTATAAGAAATGGTGCGTATGACCTTATTCTCATCAATATGTGCCGGCAGCGGAAGCTGTACAAGAATCCCGTTTACCGTATCATCTGCATTTAATATCCCTATCAGCTCCAGAAGCTCCTCCTCTGTCGTCTCCTCCGCAAGCTCATAAGAACGTGACTCAATCCCGATATAGGAACACGCCTTCTTTTTATTCCCCACATACACTGTTGAAGCAGGATCATTTCCCACCTGAATTACAGCCAGACAGATTTCCTTTCCTTCTGCCTTCAGTGCTGCCACCTTTTCCTTAAGCTCATCCTTGATTTCTGTCGCAATCGCCTTGCCATCTATAATCTTTGCCATCTGTAACCTCCATATCGTACTCCTGAAATTTTGCCATCAATATATGAATCAAATTCAATTCCGCTAAATACATACATGATTTCAATTCGCCGCCACTTTTTTCATCCACGAAGGACCTGTACTTTCATGACCTATACCCTGAAAATACTTCCTCCCACGAACTCCCTCATCAGGGAATTTTTCGGGATATCATCTGTATTGATTGCAATAAAATAATCCAAAAACTTGAGAAGCCTCTTTGCCTCCACATATTCCGGTGCATCCTTTGATATTCCAAATAAAAGTGCCTCTGCAAACGGCTTTAATACTGCCAGCTCATAAATCAGTGCAGAATTGAACATCACATCTGCCTCCTCCTGAAACGGGAAGATATACTGGTCTTCTCCTCTCCTGACCGAAGGCCACATAGCAATCGTTCCCACAGCAGAAGTCCCTCTGGTCCTCGCATCCCTGACCATTCGTCTTATCAGCCTGCCATCTGCAATGGAAATCCGGTTGTGTTCATCAATATTAAGCTGCGTCAAAGCACTAATATAAATCTTAAATTTACTTTCACGCGGCAGTGTATAAGAAAGCTTATCATTCAGCCCATGAATCCCCTCCAGGACCAGGATGTCATTTTCTCCCAGCTGCCTGTAATCGCCCTTGTACTCCTTCCTTCCGTTTACAAAGTTAAACGTCGGAAGCTCCACCTTCTTTCCTGCCAGAAGATCCGTCATCTGCCGGTTAAAAAGCTCAATATCGATTGCCTCCAGGCATTCAAAGTCATAATTGCCATTCTCATCCCGCGGCGTTTCCTCGCGGTCCTTGAAATAATTGTCTAACGCAATCGGATGCGGCTTTATGCCAAGCGTGCGCAGCTGGATGGATAACCTGTGGGAAAACGATGTCTTTCCGGAAGAAGACGGTCCGGCAATCATGACGAACTTCTTTCCCGGATCTGCCGCAATCATTTCCGCAATCTGCGCAATCTTCTTTTCCTGCAGGGCCTCCTGCACCAGAATCAGATCCGTGGCCTGGCCATGTGCAATCACATCATTTAACGCCCCCACAGTATCTACTCCCATCATCTTTCCCCAGGCACTCGCTTCCTGCAGCGTATGGAACAGCTTTGGCCGTTCCACTTCTTTGTTCACGACCGTAGGATCCTTTCTCCCCGGAATGCGGATTAAGAAACCTTCCTCATACTTCTCAATG
>CADBMP010000188.1 GCA_902795775.1 uncultured Lachnospiraceae bacterium
ATAAATTTCTTCGTATGTTTTATCCTTCGTAACCATTTGTAAAGACAGCACCCATTTATTGCCAGTCCTGTCTTTATAAACAGAAACCCCATTGATATATTTCTCTTTTTCTTTTTTACAGAGTTCCATAGATTTCCAATGTACACCTTTATCCTTTGTTTGATATGCATATGCATCATGACCATGATAAGATACCAAAATGATTCCCGTATCCATATCCAAAAAAGCCATATCGGTCACATAATTTTCTATTTTCGCCGATAAATCTTCCCTTTTCTGAAATGTTTCCGCGCCATTATCTGTATAAAACAAAACTTCATTTTCCAGTCCTGCCGCCGGATCTGAACAATACAATATGTACCCCTGTTCTTTATTAAAAAAACTAATATGTACCGTTCCAACCCCACCATACTTTTCATAGGAAAGAGACGATGTGCGCCATGTCTTTCCACCATCCTGTGTACTGTCAATAGATATTTTTCCGTCCCCCGAAAAATATCCTGCAAATACCGTATCTTCATCAACAATACTCAAATCGCACACTCCATCCTCATTTTCATTGCCATTTATGCGGTGCATCTCTTTCCTTCCGAAATACACCACATTTTTCTCAATTCTCCAGTCTTCATCTTGCCATGCCGTTTTTATTTTTTCATATGAAAAACCGGCTTTTCTGGCATTTTCCTTTCGTTCTTTTATATCCTTCTTCATGACATCGACACGCTCTGTATAAATATCATAAATTTCATTACGTGCAATGCTATATACCGCAACACATCCTGTGCCATCCGAAAGCTCACAAAAAAAGCTGACCGTTCCTTTTACCGACTTTCTTCCATCCATGACGGAATACGCGGATTTCTTTTCTATGTTTTTTCCGGTAAAAAGTTTTGTTCTGCGTTCTGCCAATTTCGCTATCTTCCTCCATGGAAGATTCGCTATATCCGGATATTCCTTATGTGCTTCCACACCATCCTCTTCTGAAATGATACGTTCCACAATACCGGCTTTTGTGAGAAATACAGAAAAGTGCCTTTTTTTATCCGCAAGCAAAAGTTCTTTCTCCCCATCATCCAGCGCATGACTCTCAAGGAATGCAAGTGCGTTTTCATCTGCCTCATACACTCTTTGAACTGCCTGTTTCGCCGATGTTTCTATAGAAGCATCCGCATCAAAAGCATCCGCATCTTTCACCTGATTCTTCTTTGTCACACTGTAATCTCTTTTTTCCTGCAAATCAATGATTTCCAGGATTTCCTCTTCCGTTAATTCCTCCTTTGGAAGATAAAATTTACTTTCATTTGCTGCAAAACACAGCCCGCTCTCCGGAATGTCTGTCCCGTTCTCCACCTGAAGCATCTCCCGTTCCGGAAATTTCAAACCTTTTTCATATGCTTCACGAAGCCGCACAAATTCATTTTCCTCTGTTTCAGATAACTCTCTGGAAAAAGAATCTGCATCTGCCTGTACCTTCTGCACATCCTCATTATACTTTTCTATTACTTTTTCCGGTACTCTCTGCATCCTCTTTTGCCAGGCACTCATTGCTGCCATTGCGGAAACAGAAGTAGAAACCAGTGCAAGAAATAAAACAGCCGCACTAATCGCTTTATGCTCTGCCACCCAGTTCCAAAGATTGATTTTTTTATCCTTTTCAATCTTTTGTATCGTTCTCTCCACTGCCGCATCATAACTCTCTGGAATGAAAAACTTCTCCTCTTTCAATCTTTCTTTTAATATATCATCAAATAAATTACCCATACTTATTCCTCCAGTTCTTTTTTTAACAGTTCCCTTGCCTTTGCCAAACGTGACTTTACGGTTCCCTCTGGTATTCCCATGATTTCAGAAATTTCTTTTACCTTATATCCGTCTGCATAATACAAAATGATCACCGTACTAAATTCACTTTTTAATGCCATCACGCTATCCCAAATAGTATCATCCTCCTGATTTTTTAACTGCTCCTTTTCGCCATCCATATCGTCCAGATATTGAAGCTTTGCATTTCTGCGGATGTACATTTTTGATTGATTCACTATGATCTGCATCATCCATGAAAGGAATTTCTGATCATCCTTTAAAGTATGGAGCTTTTTATATGCATTTAAAAGAGCATCCTGTACCACATCTTCTGCATCCGAATGATTATGAACCATAGAATATGCCACTGCATACATTTGTCCTTTATTTTTTCTGATGCTTTCGATAAATTGGTCTTTATCCAT
>CADBMP010000189.1 GCA_902795775.1 uncultured Lachnospiraceae bacterium
AACAACCTTCGGTTGTTTGTGAAAAATAATTTGCTGAAATTGTCAGTCAAATCTGACAATTTCATGCTATTCAAAATTATTTTTCACACTATCTCTCTCCTCCTGTTTTCCACATCTGCGCCACTTTTTCACGATAAACTACCTGCATAATAATCCTCCATCAAATTCCCCATCCTTTTAAAACACGTTTTTCTAACAGTTTTAACAGGGCATCCAAAATCAATCCTAAAAATCCAATGACAAAAATGGTCGCTAACAAAATATCCGCCCGGATGTTATTCCTTGCATCAATAATCTGGTAGCCAAGTCCCGACTGGGCACCCACCATTTCCCCTGCTACCAGAAAAATCCATGCCGTTCCAAGTGCCAGATGGATTCCGTTTGCAATCTGGGGGAACGCTGCCGGAAAAACGACCTTCCACATAAGCTCCGGCTGTTTTATTCCAAAATTTTCCGACACCCGGAAATAAATGGGGTCAATGTTCTTTACTGCTGCCACCGTAGAAAGCAGCACCGGGAAAAATGCCGCAATAAAAATAATGACAATGGCCGGCACATCCCCAATTCCGCATAAAAGGACAATAAAAGGCATCCATGCCGTCGGGGAGATTGGGCGTAAAAGCTGGAGCACCGGATTGATATACTGAAACACCTTTGGCAGCCTGCCAAGCATCAGCCCCAAAAATACTGCAATGACCACAGAGCTGATATATCCAACGGCGAACCGGTACATGCTGGCACCGATATTCTGTGCCAGCACCCCGTTTTCACACATCTCCGCCAGTGCCTTTCCCGCACTTGCCGGTGATGGAAACAAAAGAGCGTCAAAGTCACTGGCAAGATACAAAATTTCCCAGAGCACAATCAAAATTGCTACGGATATTATTACATTTTTTATGGTTACTAATTTTTTCATATCCAGGGTTCCTCCTATCGAACATGCCATGTGTTTTTTACCGGCGGCAGCGGTTCCAAAATCACTGTTTACAACATCCGGGAAAACCGGAAATCACCCTGCAAAACAGCAGCCGGTTTAAAAATCATTTTTTACAAAATCCTCAAATGCCGGTGGATTATCAGAAAGCCCATACTTTTTGACTTTATCACAAAGCACCTGGTATGTTTCTTTTGTAATATCAAGGTCCTCATAAGAAATCCACTGCAAAGACAGGTCTAACACCTTCTCCGGCTGCTGTAAATATTTTTTTGCCGTCTCCTTTGCTTTTTCTTTGCTAAGCGATGCGCCTGCACTTTTATAATCCTCCACAAACTTCTTTGCCGCTTCCGGTCTGTTTTTCAAAAAATTCTCAGAAAGCACCAGCCCGCAGCACAGGGAATCCTCCCAGAGTTCCTCAGAAGTATAAAGCACCTTTCCGGCATCTGCTGTCACTGCCATTGCCCCAAACGGCTCTGCCACACAGTATCCGTCTATGGTGCCGCTTGCCAGTGCCGAAGGCATCTCGGTTGGAGCAAGCTCCGTCACATTGATATCATCAATGGAAAGTCCTCCCTTTTCCAAAGCTTCCCTTAACAGAATGTGATGAGAGGACTGCCTGTGCGGAATGGCAAACGTCTTTCCTTTTAAATCCTCTATCTTATCAATCTTTTTCGATACCACGATGACATTTCCATCTTTATGTCCCAGTGCCACTGCCTTGATTTTAGCCCCTTCCTGTCTGGACTTCATTGCCAGCTCAATAAGAACCGAAGCACCATCTACCCTTCCGGTATTTAATGCATCCAAAAGCTCCGGCCAGGAACCATACTTCACAAGCTCAATTTTGCTCCCGCTCTTTTTTTCTAACTCATCTGCCTCCTCTAACACTGCTAAGGAATGGGTAATCGGCAGATAAGCAATTTTGATCTGATCTTCTGCGCCCTTTCCCTTTTTTCCACAGGCGGTCAGAAACAGCCCCAAAAGACATACCATTAACCATACATATTTTTTTCTTCCAAGCATTCCACAAGTCCTCCTAATCTCTTTAATTTCCTTCTTTTCCTATAAACATACTATTTAAGTAGGTTTTGAGAATAATGCCATATTACCATCTTTATCCTATTCTGTCAATAGGTTTTTTATTTTTTCTCCCCTTGACTTATTTCCTTTTTTTTTCTATACTCATGAATAAAAAAGTATCACATATCATGGAGGAAAAGAAATGGGCGTAACCTACGTAAAAGAAATCATGACACCAAAGGAGCTTCTCTCCGAATATCCGTTACCGGAGGAACACAAAAAATTAAAAGAGCTTCGTGACAAAGAAATCCGCGATGTCTTTACCGGAGCTTCAGATAAATTCTTAGTCATCATTGGTCCCTGCTCTGCAGACCATGAAGATTCCGTCTGCGATTATATCAGCCGTCTGGCAAAGGTGCAGGAAAAAGTAAAAGAAAAAATTATCATTATCCCAAGAATCTATACAAACAAACCACGGACCACCGGCGAAGGCTACAAGGGAATCGTCCACCAGCCAGATCCGGAAAAGGCACCGGATTTACTGGAAGGAATCATCGCCATGCGCAAAATGCATCTGCGCGCCATAAAAGAAACACACCTGTTTGCCGCAGATGAAATGCTCTACCCGGAAAACTGGCCTTATATAGAAGATATTTTATCGTATGTGGCGGTGGGCGCGCGCTCTGTGGAAGACCAGCAGCACCGGCTGACGGTCAGCGGCTTTGACATTCCCTGCGGCATGAAGAACCCGACCAGCGGGACCTTCAGCGTCATGCTCAATTCCTGCATTGCGGCACAGCATGGGCACACGTTCCTTTACCGGGGCTGGGAAGTCAAGACAGACGGAAACCCACTGACACATACCATTTTGCGTGGTGCCGTCAATAAACATAACCAGTCAAAACCAAATTATCACTATGAGGATTTACAAAGACTGTTAGAAATGTACCAGAAGCTGGATTTGAAAAACCCGGCATCCATCATTGATGCCAACCATTCCAATTCCAACAAACGCTATTATGAGCAGCCTCGTATTGTGTTCGAGGTACTTCATAACCGGACAGAATCCGAAGATATCAAAAAATTAGTCAAGGGCGTCATGATCGAAAGCTATATTGAACCCGGAAACCAGGGAATCCATGAACATATTTATGGAAAATCCATCACTGACCCATGCCTTGGCTGGGAAGACAGCGAGCGTCTGATTTACGATATTGCGGACAGGCTGTAATAAAATATTTTTTCTGCTTTCATCGGCGGAGCGTCCATATTCTCTCACGCTCCGCCGTAATTCCACAATTCCCCCTCACCATTATTTCTTCTAAGCCTATAATATTCATCCCGGAATCTGTCCATCTACATGGAGAATATGATTCACCAGCCATTCGACCAGATATTCCAAAATTTTCATAATCTGTTCATTCTGATCTTCAATTTCATCATTGTGATAATCCATAAATTCGTCCAGCTTCTGGACAAACTCCTGATGCTGGATTTTTTGCGTAAAGATTTTCTTATATTGAATGGACTCCATATATTCCTCTTCATCCGCAAAATGCTTCACCGTATAATCACGAAGATTTTCCAGTATCGTATCAATCCGGTCATATTTGTCAGGCGTGAATTCATCATGAAGCAGCTCATATGCCTCATCCGCATACTGGAACAGCTGCTTGTGCTCCTCATCAATAAAGTCAATTCCAATGTAGTATTCAGGTTTCATTTCATACATAATATACTCTCCTCCTTATTTTGCAATTTTTCACCTTGTCATCCTATCTCCTATTCAAATGATGAAGCAGATTTCCACCAAAAAACACTGTTTTTAAATCATGTTCCAAACACGAAATATGATTTTTTATCTCCACTCCGCCAGCCACTGCTCCATGCTCTCCCCCCACCACTTTTCAAACTTCTTTTCTGAAACTTTTTTTCCGCCGATGTAATATTTCAGGTTCTTTTCTTCTGCAGCTTCCCCGAATACTGCATTTTCAAAGCTTTTGTCTTTCCCCTCCGGATACCGGACCTTATAATACTGCATCTTTTGCAATCTCCCTTTTTTCCGGACTTCCACTTTAAAAATGCCCTTCCGGTCCACCTGGTTATTATCCTCAAAACATCCGGAATACAACCCATAGACCTGTCCATTCTCCTGATGCAGGATCAGAACATGGTTATTCCAAAAAGAAAGCCACAGATCCGGTGTACCGGTCTGGAAAATATCCTGCATGGACAGGCTGAACAGACGGTTATCCAGCTTTTTATCAATCCACTCCTTCATGGTCGTGACTGTTTTTTTACAGTCCTTTATCTGTTTCTTTTTTCCATCCCACTCATAGACCGTAAGCGTTTCTTTTCCCGTAAGTACCGGCAGACAGGTACTAAGATTCTCATCCTTCCCGCCCTTCATGACCGGCTTTAATTCATGCGTCTTCCTGTCTGCATAATAAATGCTTTTCTGAAAACGAGTCTCTTTGTTCCTTTTTCCTGAAATGGTGAGGGTATACAAAAAACCGCCCTCCTCCGTCACACCGTGCCAGTCAGGATATTGCGATTTTTTTATTTCCTCCGGAATTTTCCCTAAATCAAGCCACTTCT
>CADBMP010000190.1 GCA_902795775.1 uncultured Lachnospiraceae bacterium
GCCGGGGGAAAATTAATGTAAAACAGGCTTTAGCAGAAAGAATCAAGGCGGTACGAGAGACTGGACTGGCAGATGAGATTATCGTTGAAGAGTATGAGGGGCAAAAAATAGATGATATCCAGCGATTGGGAATAGATATTTTTACGGTCGGATCAGATTGGAAAGGGAAATTCGATTATTTAAAGAAATATTGTAGCGTGGTATATTTGGAACGGACAGAAGGAATATCAAGTTCTGAAATACGTGCGACAGAGAAGGAAATTCGGGTGGGTGTGATTGGAAATGTGGGGATACTAGAGAAATATATAAGAGAAGCCGAGTATGTGAATGGATTGAAAATTATTGGGTTTTGTGCGGATAATGAGAAATATATACCTGAAAATTCAAAAAAACTGCCGTTTTTAACTACACATTACGAGGAATTGTTGGAACAAGTAGATGCTGTATTCGTGCTTTCACATCCGCATAGACATTATGAGGATGGAAAGCGTGCACTAAAATGTGGAAAACATGTTCTGTGCGAGGCACCAGTTGCAGTGGCTGAAAAACAGGCTATAGAACTTTTTGACATTTCTAATCAGAATGGTTGTATTTTTTTTGATTCAATAAAGACTGCATATGCAACAGCTTATAAAAGGGCACTTCTTCTGGCAACGGGTGGAAAAATCGGTGAAGTTGTTTCAGTACAGACAACTTGTACCAGTATGCGGGAAAAACAGGAGGCTGCAAAGGAGCTGCTTTATAAGAAATGGAATTCTATGTGTGCTTGGGGACCGACTGCCATGCTCCCTGTATTCCAGCTTTTTGGAACAGATTATAAGGATTTGCGAATGACAAGCAGACTGTCAATGGAGGATGAGTCTTTTGATGAATTTTCCAAGATTGATTTTTCTTATAATAAGGCTGTGGCATCTATACAGATTGGAAAGGCAGTGAAGGCAGAAGGAGAGATGGTTATCGCTGGGACGGAAGGGTATATTTATATTCCGGCACCGTGGTGGAAAACGGATTATTTTGAGATTCGTTATGAAAATCAGGAAAATAACAGGAGATATTTTTATCAATTGGATGGTGAAGGATTGCGCTATGAATTTGTTTCTTTTGTCAGATCTATAAAGGATAAAAAAAATTATTCAGCGATTTCACCAGAAGTTTCTATAGCCACCGCAAAAATTATGGAAGATTTTTATTGTAAAAGGTTTGTCCAAATATAAGAATTCAGGAATAGGAGGGAAACTATGTATTATGTAGATGAACAAATTCGGAATTTACATCGTATTTTTGATCAAAATGCGCGTTCCGGATATTTAAGGCTTGACCTGAATGAAAATCCTGGTGGATTACCGGAAGAATTTATTAAAACAGTTTTATCAGATGTTACACCGGAATTTCTTTCACAATATCCTGAAACAGCACCGTTTTCTAAAGCATTGGCAGAATATTTAGGGACGGATTCGGAACATATTTGTTTGGTCAATGGCTCTGCTGAGGGCATTCGGTACATTATTCAGGCGTTCTCTTCCAAAGGTGGAAGGATTGTAGGAGTGTCGCCTTCTTACTTTATGTTTCAGATATATTCAGAGATGTATGGGCGGAATTTTATTAGAGTTTCATATGAAAAAGATTTAAGATTAGATTTAAATAAACTGAAAGCTGCTTTAACAAATGAAACTCAATTATTGATTCTTTTGAATCCGAATAACCCAATGGGAAATGTTTATACAATGGAAGAATTTGAGAATCTTTTGGAGATTGCGAAAAAAAAGCAGATTACGGTGCTCGTGGATGAAGCATATCATTACTTTTATCCTGAAACATTTTTAAAGTATGCATTGGAAGGAGAACATATTTTTGTAACCAGAACTTTCTCGAAACTTTTTTCTCTGGCAGGATGTCGGCTTGGGTATGTGGCTGGATGGCCGGGGGGAATAAAGGTGGTTCAAAAATTATGTACACCGCATAATACAAATGCTTTTGCATTAAAATTTGCCAGTGAACTTTTAAAAAATCCAGATATAATAGAATCTCTTATAGCAGATTACAAAGAAGGCAGAGCTTATCTGATTCAGGAATTGGAAAGAAATCAATATACTTATCAGGGGGAAGCAGGTAATTTTCTTTTTATCCAGCCAAAGACCGATGTACAAATGATTGTGGAAAAAATGAAGGAGAAGAAAAAGATACTGATAAAAAAATATTTGGATGTCGGAAAGCTTGGGGACTGTTTACGTGTTACCATTGGTGGAAGGAAATATATGGAGCAGTTTATGGAGGCACTGTTAGAAATAGATTTATGAGAAATGAGAGCGTATGAAGGAGTATAAAATGGGTAGGATAGTGTTGTTTGTTGCAGAACTTACGAACTAGAAAGAAACTTATGGTTTATATTATTTTTAAAAATTTGTTTTGGAGATGTAAAAAAATGAAATTAAATAAGGAACAGCTGAAACAACTTCAAAGAGTACTTTTGGAGTTGCTGATAGAGATTGATCGGATATGTCGAGAAAATGATATTAAGTATACTTTGGATTGTGGGACGCTATTAGGAGCTGTGAGGGAAAAGGGATTTATTTCATGGGATGATGATGCGGATATTGCCATGAGCAGAGAAGAATATGAAAAATTTTATAATGTATGTAAAAAGAAATTGGATACAAGTCAGTTTATGTTGCAAGAGTATCGAACGGATCCGGAGTATCCGTGGGGGTATTCCAAATTTCGAATGAAAGGAACGGAGATGATTCGTACAGGACAAAGTCATTTGAAATTTTTTCAGGGAATTTTTGTGGATATTTTTGTATATGACCATGTTCCAGATGGCTTTTTCTCCAGAAGGATTCACTATGTAAAATGCAATGCGATTCGAAAATGTCAATATGCTGTGGTGGGTAAGGTTAATGAAAAGAATCCATTGTTAAGGGGTATATATATAATTTTAGATAAAATTCCACGAGAAAAATTGTTTCGTTCCCTAAGAAAAATGGGTGAAAAAGAGAATATAAAAAAAACAGAATTATCAAGGCGTTTGACGTATCCATATTTTACACAAGAAGCAAAATTTGGTCTTCCTACCATTTTTTTTAATGATTATACAGATATTATTTTTGAAGGACATAGATTTATGGTTACGAAAGAGTATGATCGTTTACTTCATATGATATATGGAGATTATATGACACCACCCAAGCCGGAAGACTTACCGAAGGAAAATGTTATGGAATCACTCAAGTTTAAGGAAAAGATATGAAAGTATGAATATGTGTTTAATTAAGAGATGCATTTAATTATAGAAAAATTTATAAAATATTAACGGGAGAAATCAAGATGAAAAATTTGTTTTTTAATTTTTATTATGATGGATATGAAAAGCTGAATGATATTGCAAAAAATATTTTTATATCTACACAATTTAAAAAAGGTACGGTTGTTTATTTTTTTGGAGCATCAAATATTAATTCATTTTTTGGGGGATATATAGAAGAAAATTGTCCGGATCTGATGGTTGGTGGTTATCTGGATAACAACAAAGCAATACAAGGAAAATGTGCTTGTGGTTTAGAAATTATCTCTCCTGATATGCTGCATGAGAATGATGGAAAAACAATTATTGTACTGGCAACCAGTCATAATGACGAAATGTTAGTACAGTTAGAAAGCAAAGGTTATTTTTTAGGAAATGGCGTATATATTGCCCTTGATATGCGTGAATATCCAAGATGGTTTTATCCATTCAAAAAAGATATTCCGCAACTTTCTGAAGAAGAGGTAAAGAAACATCAGTTGGAAAATTTGTTGTTTTTCAGAGATTTTTGCAATGAACACGGAATTAGATATTATCTTGCATACGGGACAATGTTAGGAGCAATTCGTCATAGGGGGTATATTCCATGGGATGATGATATTGATGTTTATATTTACGAAAGCGATATGGATAAAATCGAAAAACTCATTAATGAAGATGATGATTCCAGTTATCAAATTATATCTTATAAGAATACAAACATCTTCATATTTCATCATATTCTTTTGGTAAATACGGATGTAGTCAAAGAAAGAAATCTATTTCCGACATATTACACCACTGGTGTCAGTATTGATATATGGCCTTTATATGGAGTTGATGCAGATGATAAGTTGCGTCAGGAAAAGGCATGGACCATTTTTGAGGAGAATTTGCAAATGCAGTATTCATACGGTTTGCAAAGACCGGATATACGTACACATATGAAAAATGCAGTGAAAGAATTTTGCACACCGATTATTGATGAAACTAAGTATATTGGGTGTATTTACAGTCCCTATATGTCTAAAGATGTTTTAAAAAGGGAGTGGTTTGAGGAGGAAGAAATGGTAACTTTTGAAAATCATCAGTTTAAAATTCCTAAAGGTTATGATCAGATATTGAAACAGATATATGGAGATTATATGAAACTGCCACCTGAAAATAAAAGGGTTCATCAACATGTATGCAGGCATTATTTGAAGAATGATTATAATGAAAATTTATAAAAGGAGAAGGTTTTAAATACCAAATAAAAAATGAAAGCAATAATTTTAAATTCAGGATTAGGGAGCAGAATGGGAGTTTTAACTTCAGAATATCCTAAATGTATGACAAATCTGAACAGTAAGGAGACGATATTGAGTCGGCAACTTAGGCAACTCTATGAAGCAGGAATTGAAGAGGTCGTTATTACAACGGGTTTTTTTGATGATGTTTTAATGCAATACTGTGAGGAGTTAGATTTTAAGATGAAAATTGTTTTTGTTAAGAATGAACAATTTAATCAGACAAATTACATTTATTCAATTTATTGTGCGAGGAAATATCTTGATGACGATATAATATTAATGCATGGTGATTTAGTATTTGAGGATATTGTGTTAGATAAGATTCTTCAAAATAATTATTCGTGTATGGTAGTTAATTCTTCAGAAAGTTTACCACAAAAAGATTTCAAAGCGAAAATTATTGATAACAAAATATCGAAAATAGGAATAGATTTTTTTGATAATGCCGTAGCTGCGCAGCCGTTATATAAATTATATAGGGATGACTGGATGCATTGGTTAAGAAAGATTACTGAATATTGTGAATCAGGCTTGTCGGAAAAGAAAAATTGTTATGCTGAAAATGCATTTAATGAAGTGGCGGAGAGATGTAAATTATATCCTTTGGATGTAAGGGGCAGTTTGTGCAACGAGATTGATACACCTGAAGATTTGACGCGTATTTCTGCAAAAATCAAAGAAATAGAAAGACGTACAGTATATATGTGTTTTTCAACTGATGTTTTGCATAGTGGACATATTGCAATTATAAAGAAAGCGCAAAAATTAGGAAGACTGATTATAGGAGTTTTGTCGGATAGAGCGGTTGTCAGCTATAAAAGATTTCCTTTGCTCCCATTTGAAGAAAGAAAAGTGTTATTTGAAAATATTGCAGGAGTATATAAAGTAGTTGAACAGAGAGAGTTAAGCTACAAAGAAAATCTGGAAAAATACCATCCGGATTATGTTGTACATGGAGAAGATTGGAAAGAAGGCATTCAGGTACCAATAAGGAATGAGGTGACTTCATTGCTGGCAGAATATGGAGGAATTTTAGTGGAATATCCATATTCTGCGGAACAAAAATATAAGGAATTAGAAGAACGTACAAAAATGGAATTAGGTATGCCGGATATCAGACGCGGACGCTTAAAAAAAATATTGAAAATGAAGGGGTTTGTAACTGCCATGGAGGCGCATAGTGGTTTGACCGGTTTGATTGTGGAAAAAACGGTCATAGAAGAAAAGGGAGGAGCGAAGCAGTTTGATGCTATGTGGATTAGCTCCCTCTGTGACTCTACATCTAAGGGAAAACCTGATATTGAATTAGTGGACATGACATCCCGATTTCGTACGATAGATGATATTTGTGAAGTCACTACAAAACCAATTATTTTTGATGGGGATACAGGAGGACTTTTGGAACATTTTGTATATACGGTTCGTTCTTTAGAACGTATGGGAGTTTCAATGATTATAATTGAAGATAAAACGGGTTTAAAGAAAAATTCATTATTTGGAACAGAAGTTGTGCAGACACAAGCAACCATTTCTGATTTTTGTGCAAAAATTTCTGCAGGGAAAAAGGCACAACGTACAATGGATTTTATGATTTGTGCGCGTATTGAAAGCTTAATACTTGAAAAGGGAATGGAAGATGCGTTAAATAGAGCTTTTGCTTATGTAGAGGCAGGGGCAGATGCGATTATGATTCATAGTAGAAAAAAAGACCCTTCTGAAATTTTTGAATTTGTGAAGTGTTTTCGCAAAAAAAATAATAGCACAAGCTTGGTAGTAGTGCCTACTTCTTTTAATATTGTTACAGAGGAAGAATTTAGAGAACGTGGAGTAAATATTGTCATTTATGCAAATCAGCTTACTAGAACAGGATTTCCGGCAATGCAGAATGCCGCGAGATTGATTTTGCAGAATCATAGAGCAAAAGAGTGTGATGATATTTGTATGCCTTTTGGGGAGATTATTCGTTTGATACCAGAAGAAGTATAAAATACACTATTTATGTGTGCTTATAAATAAGTTATTTTTTTAAAGAAAGGATTGTATGAAAGAATCAGGAAATGAAAAAAAACAGGTGATACTGTCTTCGGAAGCAGATTACAAGGAATTGCACAAATATATAAAAAGAAATGAATTAAAGAATATACTTTTAGTTTGTGGTTCATCTATTAAATATTTAGAAATAAATAAATATTTTCAGAAACTGGAAGCAGAAAAATGTGTACAAGTGAAAAGGTTCAGTGAGTTTTCTCCTAATCCTGATTATGAGTCTGTAGTGGCGGGAGTGAAATTTTTTCAAAAAGAAAAGTGTGATTCCGTGATAGCAGTAGGTGGTGGGAGTGCTATTGATATAGCGAAGTGTATTCGATTATATTATGGAGTCGATTCAGAAAAGTTTTTTTTGCATTCTGAGGTAAGTTTTGATGATATTCCTTTTTTAGCGATTCCAACGACAGCCGGTTCCGGATCGGAAGCTACAGGATTTGCCGTGGTTTACTATCATGGTGAAAAACAGTCAGTTACAGATAAAAGGATGATTCCTGA
>CADBMP010000191.1 GCA_902795775.1 uncultured Lachnospiraceae bacterium
TACTTATGGGGTGTAGCAAAAACCATATAATGTATTGGGGTTTACAGTTAATAAGTATAGCAGAATCCGTATGAAAGTGTGCATAAAAATACAGACAAATAAAAAAATCTTTTGTGCATTTTTTTAAAGAACAGAAAAAAAAAATACAGTCTTTTCAAAAAATGTACCAAAAAGACTGTATTTTCTGTACCTTCACGACCTGATTCGTGTACTGACACATTGATATCTGCATGAAATCCATTTCATTACTGAACCAGCCGCCGCTATCCCTCTGTCACTTCCTCTGCACCCGGAAGCCCTTTTTTCTCGAACAGAGCTTCAAACTCTTTCCTGTCAATCCGCTCTTTCTCCATCAGAAGCTCTGCGCTGGCATGAAGCACATCCATATGTTCCTCTAAAATCGCCTTTGCCTTTGCATATGCCTCATCAATGATCTTCTTGACCTCATGGTCAATCGTTTTGGCCACATCCTCGCTGTAGCCCCGGCTGTGCTGTCCAAAATCCCTGCCAATGAACACCTCATCCTCATCTGCATAATTGATCATGCCAATGGCATCTGAAAAACCATACTTCGTGACCATGCTCTTTGCGGTCGCGGTCGCCTGCTTGATATCCTGAGAGGCTCCTGTTGTAATATCATCAAAAATCAAAGACTCTGCAATCCTTCCGCCCAGGCCCGCAATGATATCCTGCATCATCCGCCCCTTTGTATTGAACATCTCATCCTTTTCCGGCAGAGGCATGGTATAGCCTGCCGCACCGGTGCCCGTAGGAATGACTGAAACCATGTGTACCGGCCCGATATCCGGAAGCACGTGGAACAGAATGGCATGACCCGATTCGTGATATGCCGTAATCCTCTTATCCTTCTCAGAAATGATCTTGCTCTTCTTCTCTTTCCCGATTCCTACCTTTATAAAGGATTTTTCAATATCCTCCTGTGCGATATACGCCCGCCCTTCCTTTGCGCAGGCGATTGCCGCTTCATTCAAAAGATTCTCTAAATCCGCACCTGTAAAGCCGACCGTCGTGCGTGCCACCCGCATCAGGTCCACATCATCGCTGAGCGGTTTCCCCTTTGCATGTACCAGAAGAATCTCCTCACGCCCTTTGACATCCGGACGTCCTACTGTCACTCTCCTGTCAAAACGTCCCGGACGCAGAATGGCAGGATCCAAAATATCCACGCGGTTCGTGGCAGCCATTACAATGATTCCTTCGTTGATGCCAAAACCATCCATCTCTACAAGCATCTGGTTCAACGTCTGCTCACGTTCATCATGACCGCCGCCCAGACCGGAACCACGCTTTCTTGCTACTGCATCAATTTCATCTATGAACACAATACATGGGGCATTTTTCTTTGCCTCCTGGAACATATCCCTTACGCGGGAGGCTCCCACGCCCACGAACATCTCTACAAAATCAGAGCCGGAAAGACTGAAGAAAGGAACGCCCGCCTCTCCTGCCACCGCTTTTGCCAAAAGTGTTTTACCGGTTCCCGGAGGTCCCACTAAAAGGATTCCCTTTGGAATCCTTGCGCCAACACCGGTATATTTGCCCGGATTTGCAAGGAAATCCACAATTTCTTCTAATTCCTCTTTTTCCTCTGCAAGTCCCGCAACATCTGCAAAGTTCTTGGAATGTTCGCCCGGATCAATCCTCTGGGCACGGCTTTTTCCAAAATTCATCATTTTCGCATTCCCGCCACCGGCTCCCATTGACTGCGCCGATAAAAAGGAAAACAAAAAGAAAAGTGCCACCAGACCCAATATATATGGAAGCAGAGTGGTAATGATCCAGGAAGGTTTCTGAATATCTTTTACAACTACATTTCTTGCAAGCTCACTGTTATTGTATGCAATGCTTTCCACCTGTTTCACATCTGACACGTAAAAGCTTACCATCTTCTTGTCAACAAAGGTCACATCGACCTCACCCGTCGGCACTTCCTCATTCGGTAATATCTTTACAGCGTAAACATCTCCTTTTTGTACATCTTGCTGAAACTGGGCAAGATTATAAATCCCATTGGAGCTTTGGCTGAAATTTCCTGATGTATAGACGACAAAACATATGATTGCCAGAATCAGTATATAAAAGCCAATGCCCCCGGTTTTCATCTGCTGCTTCATGAAACATCTCCTTTTTTATTCTTTAACAAATTCCAATTCCCCAATATATGGAAGATTCCTGTAACGCTGTGCATAATCCAGCCCATACCCCACCATGAACTTATCCGGAACCTGGAATCCGACATAATCCACTTCAACTTCCGTTTCCCTTCTGGCCGGCTTGTCTAAAAGCGTGCACACCTTAAAAGATGCGGCATGCCTGCCCATCAGCATTTTTTTGATCTTGCTGAGCGTGTTTCCTGAATCAATGATATCTTCTACCACCAGCACATCCAAATTATCCAACGGATCATCCAGATCTTTCCTGACTTCCAAGCTTCCTGAGCTTTCCGTACTGTCTCCATAGCTGGATGCCGCCATAAAATCCATGGTCACAGGTACCGTAATTTTTTTTGCCAGCTCCGTAAAAAAGAACACACTTCCTCTCAGAATACATACCATGTGTACCGTTTTTCCACTATAATCCCTGCTGATCTGCTCTGCTAACTCTGCAATCCTTTTGTTGATCTGTTCCTCTGAAAACAATTCATGTACTACTTCTTTCATGACTCTACCCTTCTCTCAGTAATTTTTATTTTTCTTCTATGTAAATCATCTGTTCCGACTCCCCTGACAAATAGTAAAAAGCACTGCACCTTTCAAGCTCCGGAATCCAGAGCACATGGTTTTCTTCTGCCAACACCACCATGCTTTTTCTTTTCTCCACAGGTATCTTTTCATCAATGAAAAGCCTTCCAAGCTTCTTCTTTCTGCCAGTCCGGTCCAGCCAGAAATAATCTCCGGCAAGCGGATACCGAAACAGCACTACGGAACTAATTTTATCATAATCAAAACATTTCGTACAGTATTTTTTCAGATTCCTTTCAGAAAATCTCGAAATCTGCCTTTTTTCCGCCAGAAAACAACGTTTTTCCCCATTTGTATAAGGAATTTCATATATTTCTCCAGGCTTAAGCTCCCTTTCTTTGAACGTTTCTTTCCCCTCCGCTTCCAGCTCCAGCTTCAACGACCCATATTCCCTCTTTGCGGCCAGATGATAAGGAAGCATGGTCTTCTTTCCTGTCTCCCCCAAAAAAATCTCCTGTACCTGTTCTATGTGTGTCCCTGTAATATCCTTTTTCTTTCCGGCAAGCCCTTTTATCATCAAAAACACGACTTCTCTCCGGAGTGCCACAGGAAGCAGGAGAAAATCACTTCTTTCCATTACATAAGCATTTCCCTCCCTTTTCACCTTTTCCCGGAAAAAAGTGCCTGCCTGTTCCTCCATATACGACATGACGTCCCGCAGATATGAGGCACTTGCTGCAATGTGGTACTGCACTTTTTTTTGCAGCTTCCCCTCCACCTCCGGAAACAACCGGTTTCTGATAAAATTTCTGGAATATCCGTTGTCCCGGTTCGTTGCATCCTCACAATACTCTATGCCGGATTCCTGTAAAGTTTCCAGGATTTTCTCCTTGGAAATCCCTAACAAGGGCCTGATAATACATCCCTGTTTCGGATGCATCCCCCCCAACCCCCGCAGACCGCTCCCCCGGAACAGCTGGAACAGCACCGTTTCCGCCTGATCGTTCAGATGATGTGCCACCGCAATTTTTCCAAAGCCGCATTCTTTCCTAACCTCTTCAAAGCACTGGTATCTGTAATACCTTCCAGCCTCCTCCTCTGTCATTTTCCATTTTTCCGCCAGACCGGGGATATCTGCATGATATACAAAGAACGGCAGCCCTGCCCGCTCCGAAAGGCTTTTGACATACTCCTCATCTGCCCGTGCCGCCTCTCCCCGGATTCCATGATTCACATGAACCACACTAAGCCCAAGCTTCCACTTCTCCTGCATCGCACAGAAAAACGCCAGAAGGAACACAGAATCTGCCCCCCCGGATACACCAAGCACAATTCCATCCCCCTCGTCAAAAAGTTCTTCCTTCCTGCAATAATGTTCTATCTTTTTTATCACTTTATCCTGTATCCCAAAATCCATTCCAGTTTCTCCTCTTTCTTTTTCCTCACACAATAATGGTTCTCCTGCTAATACAGCTTTACCACCAGAACACTCATATCATCCTTCGGCTCTCCTCCACATATGCTTACCGCAGTATGCAGAAGCTTTTCCGAAAAATCCTGTGCACAGGAACCGCTTTTTGCATAATGCATCATCTTTTTCTCCAATTCTTCCGTATCTGCAGAAAAGCTGTCCGAAACACCATCTGTCATCATTATAACATAATCTCCCTTATTTATGCTACATTTTGCCGTATAAGGCTCCATTCCGCTCATAATCCCAATCGGCAGTGCCTCCCCCTCGATTGCCAAAAGCTTTCCCTCATGATACAGATACGTCGTGCTTGCACCACATTTAATAAAATGTGCCGTTTTCTGATATAAGTTTAAAAATGTAATATCTGCCGTAGCAAAGCTGCTGCTTTGTTCCCCGGTTACATAGAGCGAATTGATGAGCTTGACCGCAGACTTTTCCGAAAATCCTGCCTCCGTCATCCGCTCGATCAACTCAATGACCTTCTCGCTCTCCGTATAAGCCTCCTCCCCGCTGCCCATGCCATCAGAAAGTGCCAGAAGGAACTCACTTTCCGATACCCGCATACAAGAAAACGTATCTCCTGAAATTTTCCCCTTTCCTCCGGATTTTCTGCTCACCCCTGTATCCGCTTTTATCTGTGATGTTTCCACAAAAATAAATTCCTCCATTTCCACAGGAAATACCTTTCGGCATTTTTCCAATACACGCATCTGCCTCTTCAGCACTCTGGAAAAAATTTCTTCCACCTCCCTGGTCGTGACGCATCTGCCCCTGCTTGTCCTCCCGGTCATATAAATAATTACTCTTCCGTCATGTTTTTCATAAAACGCCATCTCCCCTGTTTTTACACGTATGCACCTTAATTCACGCTTAAGCTCCTCCCTTGTCTCTGCCGGAAGCTTCCATACTCCCGGCATCTGGTCAGAAAGCTCCCCGATACTCTCTCCAATTTCCTTCATCTGTTCTGCAATCGCTTTCCTGTGGTAATTGATCTGGTTCTGAAAGCTCTGCATGGCATTTACCAGATGCAGCTTTCCATTCGCTTCCCACAAGAACTGATCCTGACGGGTACATTCTTCATAAAAATCTTTTGGAAAAGCATATGCGCCAAGCCCGCCCGCTTCCATGGAAACAGAAATTTCTGATACTGCTTCCGTTTTCATCAAGGCCGCATACCCTGCACAGCATCCTGCTTTTTCACAATTTTCACAGACCAGCTCCGATGTAGCGGAGAGGACTTCGGAAACCTTATCCATATAGCCCTCGCCCTCAAAAAAATCCTCCTGCCCTAATACTGCGGATAAATGATAAAAGCTTTCTGAAAAGTCCTGAAGCTTGTACGTTAAAAGCTCCTGGAGTTTTTCACTTTCCCAGTAGTCCTCCCATCTTCCGCCATGAAGCTTCACCTTGCCAAAAATTCTCTCTGGAACAAAGAAAAATGTTGCTCCCGCAAGCCCCACATTTACAAAATCTGTATAAGGAAATTCTCCCGGCCCAATAAAAAAAGAACAAAAAACAATCCCCCAAAAAAATCCAATGCAAAGAACAGCCTTTCTTTGATTTCTTAGCAGACCTGCCAGAATTCCCATAACCGCCATAACTCCCACCATGACCGTCTGGTCTTCCACCGTCAGCAGACAGAGCCCCCCAACTGCTCCGGCCAGGGCACCGGCACCGGTTCCATAACAATAACCAATCACAAGAATAAAGAAATAAATTGCCAGACGGACCGGCACAAGGTATAAAAAGGAATTCTGCGGCATTCCAAGTGCCGTAAACATCCCCAGAATCACAAGACTTAACAGTTCCTCGTTCCCCGGATATTGTCCTTTTTTCCGTTCCAGCAGGAAATGCTGCCCTTCATACAGAATTCCGGTTGCGGCAACTGCCAGAACCCCCTCGGTCACTACAGAAAATTTCCACGTGGAATCATATGGAAAAAAAGAAACCCGGAACAGGGTCATTACTACCAGTGCAAGAAACAAAAACAGGACCACATACCACTTTTGTATGTGTACCGTTCTTTTTTCCAGCAAATCTATCATAAAAAGCACAGCTGCCATTACCATTGCATGACATAAAACTGTTTCTAACGGAAACACTGTAATCATCCCTAAAAGCACACTGATTCCTAACGGTATGCAGATTCCCGTTTCCATATATCCTGATGCAAAAAAAGCAATTCCTACCGGACCTATTCCAAACAGGCTCACCCTTCCCAGAAAAAATCCCAGTATCATTTGTATCAGTTTTCTTTTTTGCAGCTCCATCATTTGACGCTCCTGCCCCCTTCTTTCACTGTTTTGCAGCAGTTCCCCTCCCTGCATTATCTCTGGTATTGAACCAGAGTCGCGGGCGGATGCACTACAATTTTTTCCACAAAAGAAGTATAAAAAATCTTTTCTGCATATTTTGTCAAAATCAGGATTTTTTTTCAAAAAAAAATCGACAAAAAAAGAATCCGTTTATTGAAAACGAATTCTATTTATTTTCTGGTACAAACAATATTTCTCCTTTATGAACCAGTCCCAGCTTTTCTCTGGCAACCTCCTCTGCATATTCATCTGTTTTAACATAATCCGCAAAGGTACGCAAATCTTCTCTTTCCAATGCCAGATTCCTTTTCTGTTTCTGCAGCTCTCTAATCTGGGCAGCATACTCCGTTTTCTGTACCCCCAGAACGTACTGCTTATATCCAAAGGTTCCACATAAAACTGTTGTCAGAACTACCGCCCCCACCACAGTTACCGGGCTCATTTTTTTAGGACTCATTCTTTTTCGATTTCTCTGCATGTAACCACCAGCCTCCTGCCTGTCTTCCTCAAACCCCGTCTGCCCTCCGGCATATCTGCCATCAGGCCACTTTTTTATCGCTCCCGAACCATATCCGGTTATTTCACTATAAACGATTTTCTCCTGTTTTGCAATATTTTTTTCTTTTTGGGATTTTTTTCGTAAAATCTGCACAAAACACATGTTTCCACTTACTGGCAGCCCGTTTTCTCCAAAGCTTAAGTTTCCTTCCAATTTTCTGCTTTTTGGGCAGGAAAAATGCATTTCCCCAGTTTCTGACCACCCTGCTGATTCCAAACTCATAAAGAACTGCCCCGCCACATAATGCCACAATTCCATACCAGCGGATTATCCCCTGATGGAACCGCAAAAAA
>CADBMP010000192.1 GCA_902795775.1 uncultured Lachnospiraceae bacterium
AGCTCATACTGAGCCAGCTTTGAAAGAACTTCCGGCTTTTTATTTCCTTCGCCAAGCTCTGCTTCCATATCCTTTACAACATCAGGAATACGTGCATCATCTGCATGTTTATTAAAGGCTTCAAACAAGTCAAGCTCTGAGTTCTCCTCAATTTCTACGCCCAGGTTGTAGAGCTGCTTGATTGGTGCATTACATGCTAAGAAGTTCAGCGGACGAGGACCAAAGCTGATGATCTTTAAGTCATTGAGTGCTGCCACAGCGCGTGCGACCGGTACAAAATCATGAATCATATCTGCGCATTCTTCAGCGTTTCCTACCGGATATTCCGGAATATATGCTTTGACGTTACGCAGCTTTAAGTTGTAGCTGGCATTTAACATACCGCAGTAAGCATCGCCGCGTCCCTGAATCAGGCCGCCATCCTTTGAGGTTTCTTCTGCAGCAGCCACGAACATCTTAGGTCCGTCAAAGTGTTTTGCAAGCAGTGTTTCAGAAATTTCCGGACCGAAGTTTCCAAGATAAACGCAGAGTGCATTACATCCTGCTTTCTTGATATCCTCTAATGCCTGTACCATGTGGATTTCGCTTTCCACAATACAGATCGGACATTCATAAATATCAGAAGCATCATACTTATCTGTATAAGCTTTTACTAAATTTTTTCTGCGGTTCACAGAAAGATCCTCCGGGAAACAATCCCTGCTGACAGCAACAATACCGATTTTGATTTTTGGCATATTTTCCATAAAATGAAACCTTCCTTTCTTTAAATATAAAATATCATTTTGTTATTTTGCAAAGTGGTGCAGGACACCTTTGAGAGAGGGTGGAAATTGATGTGGATCTGCACGCTTTGTTCGTGTGACTGTATTCTAGTATATTTTTTTTTTCTTTGCAATACGATTAGATTAAGACAAAGAAAAAGTAGGGGGTTTTACAATAATTTGACAGGAATTCTTGTATCCGGCCGCTGCTTTTGGTGCCGTTCTCTGGCAGTTCCGTTGTTATTCGGTTGTCTCCAGTTGGAAAAAGCCAATCTTGTTTTCCAGCTCATCTGCGATCTCCATCAGGTTTTTGGCACTGTCGGCAATGATGCTGAAGGTGGCGTTTAACTCTTCCATGGCAGCATTCGTTTCCTGCGTGGAGGCGGCATTCTGTTCAGAAATGGCAGACAGGTCTTCAATAAGACCGGTCAGCTGTTCCTTGGTTTCATTCATGGTAGTTGTTTTTTCGCCGGTATCCTTTGTGGAATCCTGGACCTTTGTGGCATTTTCGGATAAAATGTTCATATCCTGTTTTGCTTCCTTGATTTTTGCGGACTGCGCTTTGAATTTTTCGACCAGCGCATCTACGGAGGTGACGGAGTTCGAGGAATCCTTTACCAGCTTGTCTGTGATTCCGGCAATCGTGCCTGCCGCTTCGTTTGACTGGTCGGCAAGGTGTGAGATTTCCGTAGCAACTACGGCAAAGCCCTTTCCGGCTTCTCCGGCCCTGGCGGCCTCAATGGAAGCATTTAAGGAGAGCAGGTTCGTCTGCGTGGATATTTCTGCAATGATATCTGCGGCATGGGAGATGGATTCGACAGAATCGGAGGTCATGTTGATGACATTTCGGATTGCATCTACTGCTTCTGTTACATCATTATTCTGCCTTAACAAATCTTCCATTGCCCTCATTACGCGGTCACTGGCCTCTTTCATATCCAATGAAAGTTCTGTCAGCGTGCGGACAGTCCTGGTAATGCTGGTAATATCCTCCTCCATCTGCTTTGTGCTGTTTGCAGAAATCTGTACGCTTTCTGACTGGGAAACAGAGCCTTTGGTAATATCATCGACTGCCTGTGTGACCTGGCGGGAGGCTTCGGAAGCTTCTTCTGCAGAGTAGGAGAGGTCGTCTCCGTATGCCTTGATATGCTTTGAAAGAGATACGGTTGAGCTGATGATATTTGTCAGGCTCTCCCTCAGCTGTACAATGGCGCGGGAAATGGTTCCAATCTCATCTTTTCTCCCAATAAGGTCTTCTGGCATCGATACCGTCAGTTTTCCTTCTCCGATTGCTGCCACTGTGTCTGATAATATATTCAGTTTTTTGGAAATTTTGGCAGCAAGCAGAAATCCAATCACGCTGATGGTAAGGGTCAGGACAACAGCAATGACGGTTACACTGATGATCAGGGAGGAAATCTTCCGGTTGATTTTTTCGCTTGCGCGTCCGGTAAAAATCATGCCGGTTACGGAGCCGTCCGGATTTTTTAATGGAGTATAGTATCCATGATAAGTTCTTCCTGCAATGGTCAGGTTTCTGGAATAAAAATCATTTCCTCCTTTTAAAACGGTGCTTATGACTTCGTCAGAAGGTTTTTCGCCGGTAAGCTGTTTCCCGTTTTCATCAGTCAGGGTAGTTAATATATGTGTATCGTTATAAAATAAGATATAGTCAAGTCCGGTTTTTTTGGAGAGTTCTTCTAATTGTTTCTGAAAAACTGCTTTTACGTCATCTGGTCCTTTTTTCAAAGTGGTTCCGTCAAAAGACCAGTCGCCGCTATATTCATTTTCCAGTTCATTATCCAGATGGTATGCGGTGACCTTAAGTTCCTCCTCTGTCAGGTCAAACACCATCCGTTTTGTGTTCTTTGCTGAAAATACATTTAGGATGACTGCAGTAAGGATCAATGCCCCGATGGAAAGTGCAATGATCTTTAAAATGATTTGCTGGCTGAATTTTTTCATTTCATTTTCCTCCTCATGGTTTTTCGCACATCTACATATTATGATAATACACATCCAGTCCCACAGTTTTATAAGCAAAACTGCTTCCTGCCGTTGTGTTGCGGTCAAAAGATATAAAAACAAATATGTATAAGAAAATCTTATCCAAATGTGATTTTATACCTTTTGACCCTGGCATCATATTATTATTTTATTAAATGTAAATTTGCTTTGTCAAGTTTTTTTAAAAAAAGAAAAAGCATAGTATTTCCAGAAAATTGGGATATGTTTTTGGGGTATATCTGTCCAATAAAATCAGGGATTTCAAATAAAAAATACTGACAGATGCAGAGAGGTACAGGTCTGTATCAACGGAGGAGAGAAGCATATTAAAGAAATAATAAAACCGGCAGATAATAAAGAAAAATGTATTGACGATATTAAGTGCAACAGAAAGTGACACACTCTGGTGCATCACTTTCTAAATATATACATTTTATGCAGTCCATAGAGCCTTTATATAAGGCATTGAGAAATGTGATGGATGAAAATGTGATCAGTGTGCCATAGCTTCTTTTATCTCTTCAAGCGAGAATCCGGTATTTTTGGCAATCGTAGAAATATCCCAAATGTCGGCAAGATTTTGTATAATGAGTCGTGTCTGTGCTTTTAAAGCTTTTTTCTGTTGTTCGGCTTCGGCTTTTGTCTGTTCGGCTTCGGCTTTTGTCTGTTCGGCTTCGGCTTTTGTCTGTTCGGCTTCGGCTTTTGTCTGTTCGGCTTCCACTCTTTTTATTTCCATTTCAGCCTTCTGCTGGTTAATTTGAGCTTCTTTTATTTCCATTTCAGCTTTCTGCTGGTTAATTTGAGCTTCTTTTATTTCCATTTCAGCCTTCTGCTGGTTAATTTGAGCTTCTTTTATTTCCA
>CADBMP010000193.1 GCA_902795775.1 uncultured Lachnospiraceae bacterium
ACATGGATTACCGTATCCCGCATGGCAATGACAGGCACATACCACATATCATTATCCCCACAATAAGAGCTGTCAATTACTCCCATGTGGTTTGCCTGAATCACGCCAAAATTTTTGTATGTGCTGCTTCTTGGCACAACGTGCGCTTCATATCCTTCCGGCAGCTCCATTGCCACCCCGAGAGAAATCAGCTTATATTCCCCCTTTTTTAATTCGACCTCCTCTGCTGCCCGCAGATCGATCCAGTCCGACTTCCCCTCAATATAATCCAGTTTTTCTATTTCCTCCGAAAAATACTTAATCTTAATCTGTTTTGTCATACCATCCACTCCTAAAAAATTCAAATATTCCCTCTCATTGTCAGAGTTTCTTCCGGTGAACCATATCCCCGTACTCCACCGTTAAATCCTTCTTCCTGTGAACCGCTCCCTGCACACCACAGTTAAAGCTTGTTCCCGTATATATTAAAAAAAATTTCTTCACAGCAACACTTTAACATCATATACCATTCTTTTTAAAATAGCAAGAAACCTTTTAAATAAATTGCATATAATGAATTAAAAAAGTTACGGTTCACCAGAACTGCCTGTGAATGTAACAAATAAGCGAGGTGTCTTATGGCTGTAAATGCATCCTTTCCGGATACCGGATATTTTCAGGTAAATGTCACAGCACAGAAAAACACATTTCCCATCGAAAATGCAACCATTCAGATTAGAAAATTATCTGCCCCGGAAACCATGATAGAAGAAATAAAGACGGATAAAAACGGACAAAGCGAGGTGGTTTCATTGGCCGCGCCGCCACTGGAATACAGTCTGGAGCCGGAAAGCATGGAGCCTTATGCAAATTATGATATCTTAGTGGAGGCAGACGGATATGAATCTGTCAATATTTCCGGAGTCCAGATCCTGCCCGGACAGACTGCCCTGCAGGAAGTTTCCATGATTCCTGTGGATAAGGAAGACCAGACGTCAGATGAGCTTTTTGTGATTCCGCCACATACGCTTTATGGTGATTATCCTCCCAAAATACCGGAGGATGAAATAAAGCCGCAGACCATAACCGGTGAGATTGTGCTGAGCAGGGTGGTCATTCCTGAATACATCATTGTCCATGATGGACCGCCGGATGATCCGTCTGCACAGAATTATTATGTAAAATATAAGGATTACATCAAAAATGTGGCATCCAGTGAAATATATGCGACCTGGCCGGAAAACACGATTTATGCAAATATTCTTGCCATCCAGTCGATTACGCTGAACCGCGTTTATACCGAATGGTACAGGAACCGGAAAAAAGATTTTACCATTACCTCCTCCACTGCTTATGACCAGAAGTGGATGCCCGGAAGAAATATTTTTAAGAACATTTCAACAGCGGTCGATTCCATCTTCACCAATTATTTATCCAGACCGAATGTGACACAGCCGCTTTTTACCCAGTATTGTGACGGAAAAAACGTCTCCTGTCCGACGTGGATGCGCCAGTGGGAATCCAAAACGCTTGGGGACAGGGGATATTCTGCAATCGAAATTCTGCGCTACTTTTACGGGGAAGATATTTATATCAATGCTTCGGATGAAGTTTCAGGCATCCCTTCCTCGTGGCCGGGTACGAACCTTTCCGTTGGAAGCAGGGGAAGCAAGGTAAGGCAGCTTCAGAATCAGCTGAATGCCATATCAGGTGCCTATCCGCAGCTTCCCCGGATTGCCGCTGACGGCATCTATGGGGAAAATACAGCCAATGCCGTAAAGACATTTCAGCGGATTTTTGGACTTCCGCAGAACGGAGTGGTCGATTATCCGACCTGGTATAAGATTTCTGAAATCTATGTAGGTGTTACCAGAATTGCGGAAGGCTTTTAAATGGAAAAGAAGTTCCGGAACAGGTGGATTCCGTACCTGATATCTTCTTTTCCTGCTGTTTCCACTGCAGAATGCATGGAAAGCTCAGGAAAGCCGATATCCACTGACGGCACAGAAACGTGTGAAGCAGACAGATTTCCAAGTGTTGAGCCTCCGGGAATATCGGAATGATTGTAATACATCTGGTATGGAATCTGCCATGCTTTGCACCAGGACTTTAATCTGGCTGCCGAAAAGGCATCCGTTGTATATTTTTGTCCACCATGATATTTTATGACAATTCCGCCATTGAGCCGGGGCTGATGGACGGGATCTGCTTTTTCCGGATAATTTGGATGGACGGCGTGTGCATTGTCTGCTGATAAAAGAAAGCTTTTATTTTTCATGCAGAACTGCATTTCCCTATCAATCTTTAAGGACAGGGCAATCCGTTCCAGAGTTTCCGTCAAAAAGTCCGAATCTGCGCCCTGCCTGGTGCCGCTGCCAACTTCTTCGTTGTCAAAAAAGACAGCCACAGGAATCTGCGTTGCAGGTTCTGCTGCCTTGATGCCTTCCATTGCAGCAAAAGCACACTGCAGGTCATCTAAGCGCGGCGACAAGATCCATTCTTTATTTCTGCCAATGACAGTGCCCTTTTGTCTTACATATAAAAACAATTCTTCCTCAAGGATCTGTTCTTTTGCAAGGCCGGTTTCCTCTGACAAATATGTTTTCAGGCTATCTTCCTCGTTTTCAGAAAAAACCGGCAGAAGCTCTTTCTGTATCTGGTATGCATGTCCCTCATTGATTTTCCTGTCCATATGAATGGCAAGTCCCGGGATCACTAAAAGATCTTTATCAATATTTACCAGATGCTCTTTCAGTCCGTCACCCTCTTTGGTAAAAATTCTTCCTGCTACGGAAAGCGGGCGGTCCAACCAGGTGGAGATTATCATTCCCCCGTATTTTTCCACATTGAGCTTTACATAATTTCCAGTTTTCATTTCCGGATCTTTTTTTATTTTAAAGGACGGGGAATCTGTATGGACTGCCGCAATATGAAAACACTCTGCAGCTTTCTTTGGCAGGCAGAAAGCAAGGAGCGAGGAGTGATTTCTTGTGACAAAATAATTCTTTCCAGGCAAAAGCTCCCATTTTTGGGTTTCCTCTAATTCTGAAAAACCCTGTGCTTTTAATTCTGTCCTGATGTTTTCCACCGCATGGAATGAAGTAGGACTGGCATCGATAAAGCGGAATAGTTCATTGATTTTTGTTTTCATGTTTTCCTCCATATTAAAAAAGACTGTTTTTCAAATTTTGATTCTGTCAAGTCTTATCTTAGAACTTTTTTGAAAAAATTTCAAGAGAACAGTAACCGGTTCCATTGATGTGTGAAGTGTATCGATAGTTACAGAAAGCATAATTTTTCTATAAAAAATACTGGTATTTTTGGACAAAATGACGTAAAATGATAAGTAAAATTAAAAATAATGACATTGGGGTCAAAAGGTGTTCTGCATGGTGATTTTATATCTTTTGGCCTTCTGGCATCAAATAATTGTGATAATAACCAAAAATGATTATGGAGAAAAAAGGAGTGAGATACATGCCAAAATCGAAATATAATAAACCAGAATATTTTTATAATAGAGAGCTGAGCTGGATACTGTTCAATTATCGCGTGCTGGAGGAAGCAAAGGATGTCACGATTCCTCTTTTTGACCGTTTAAAATTTTTAAGCATTACGGCTTCCAATTTAGATGAGTTTTTCATGATACGTGTGGCTTCATTGAAGGATATGGTACAGGTCAATTATAAAAAGAAAGATATTGCCGGAATGACGCCGCAGGAGCAGCTCATTGAAATCAGCAGGCAGACCCATCATTTTGTACATGACCAGTATGATACTTACAATGAAAATCTGCTTCCGGCACTGAAAAAAGAACATATTACGATTATTGACCATTATGAGCATTTGACCAAAAAGCAGGCAGAATATGTGGACCGGTATTTTCATACAGAGGTCTTTCCTGTGCTGACTCCAATGGCAGTGGATTCTTCCAGACCGTTTCCTTTGATCAGGAATCGTTCTTTGAACATTGCCGCCCTGTTAAAAACAAAAAAAAGGGGAAAAACAGAGCAGGGGAAGGAGCAGTTCCGGGATATTTATCTGGCGCATGAGAATACCTTAAAAAGTACCAAGCACGATATTGATTTTGCGACTGTCCAGGTGCCTTCCGGCCTGCCGCGTTTTGTAGAAATTCCTTCCAAAAAAGAGGATGAAACAACATTTATCTTATTAGAGCAGATTATAGAAAAAAATATTGGTGAATTATTTTTGAATTATAAAGTGCTGTGTGCATTTCCTTATCGTGTCATGAGGAATGCCGATTTGACGATTGAGGAGGAAGCGGCGGATCTTCTGGTGGAGATTGAGCATCAGTTGAAAAAACGGCAGCGTGGGGAGGCAATCCGTTTGGAAGTGGAGGACGGCATGGATGCGACCCTCTTAAATACCCTGATATCTGAGCTGAATATCCGGAAAGATGATATTTTTCATATTAACGGACCGCTGGATCTGACCTTTTTGATGAAGATGTCCGGAATCGAAGGCTTTGAGCATTTAAAAAGCGAATCGTTCACGCCACAGCCTGCCAAGTGGCTGAATGGCGATGACCATATCTTTGACCAGATCAAACGCCATGATGTGCTTTTGCATCATCCATATGAAACATTTGAACCTGTTGTAGATTTTATTAAACAGGCAGCAAAGGATCCTGATGTTCTGGCAATCAAACAGACGCTTTACCGCGTGGGCAGCAACTCTCCCATTGTCGCTTCGCTTGCTGCGGCAGCAGAAAACGGGAAACAGGTGACGGTTCTTGTGGAGCTGAAGGCGCGTTTTGACGAGGAAAATAATATTATCTGGGCAAAAAAGCTGGAGCGTGCCGGTTGCCATGTTATTTATGGTCTGGTCGGATTAAAAACGCACAGTAAGATTACTCTGGTCGTTAGGAAGGAAAAGCATGGAATCAGACGCTATATCCATTTGGGCACCGGAAATTATAATGACAGTACTGCCAAGCTTTATACGGATATGGGACTTTTGACTTACAGTAAGGCAATCGGTGAGGATGCTACTGCTGTCTTTAATATGCTTTCCGGATATTCGGAGCCTGCAGTTTGGAACAAGCTTTTGGTGGCTCCTCTCTGGCTCAGGGAACGTTTTATCCAGATGATTGAAAGAGAACGTGATTTTGCACTTCAGGGAAAGCCGGCGTTCATCAAGGCAAAAATGAATTCCCTTTGTGATGCGGAGATTATTGCTTCTTTATACGAGGCATCTGCAGCAGGCGTGGAAATCGATCTGGTCGTGCGTGGAATCTGCAGCTTAAAGGTGGGGATTCCGGAAATCAGCGAGCATATCCATGTACGCTCTATCGTTGGAGATTTCTTAGAGCACAGCCGTATTTATTATTTTCATAATAATGGAAATGAGGAGATTTATTTGGGAAGTGCGGACTGGATGCCAAGAAACCTGGATAAGCGTGTGGAAATTGTATTCCCGATTGAGGATGATTCTCTAAAGCCGGAAGTCATCCATATGTTAGAGGTTGAATTAAATGATAATGTGAAAGCAAGGGAGCTGACGCCGGACGGAAGTTATCTGCGCGTGAAACCGGGACTGGCACAAAAAAGAATCTGTGCACAGGATACGTTCCGCGAGGAGGCACTTGCTGTTACTGCCCAGAGAGAAAAGGAAAACAAATCTTCCAGAAGATTTGAACCAAAGTCCAAAAATGATCTGGCTGAGGATGATTTTGAGGAGGAATAATGGAACGGTTAATGTAACAGCATGGCATCTTTTGGCATTACAGCTGTTCAGAATCCAGTATAATGGTAAAGGGACCATGATTTGTCAGGGAAACCTGCATATGTGCCCCAAAAATTCCTGATTCTATCTTGTTTGAATACTCTTTTGCGTGTTCTAAAATATATTCATATAAGGCATTTGCATGCTCTGCCCCTCCTGCTTCTGTAAAGGAGGGGCGATTGCCTTTTTTGCAATTTGCATAAAGTGTGAACTGGGAAATAATCAAAAGCTCCCCGTTCACCTGCTGTAATGACAGATTGGTTTTGCCTTCTTCGTCATCAAAAATACGGAGATGAAATGCTTTTTTCATCATTTTATCTGCAATTTCTTCCGTATCATCTTTGCTTACGCCCACGAATACCAGAAATCCCTTTCCAATCTTTCCCACTGTATTTCTATCAACAGATACTTCTGCCTTATCGACTCTTTGAATTACAAACCGCATGTTCTTATCCTTTCTTAACCTCCCAGACTCTCCCTGCGCACTTCTTCGATTGTATGCACAGGAATAATGGTCAGTTTTTTCGTGATTTCCTCCGGAATTTCTTTTAGATCATCTTCATTCTTATCCGGAATCAGAATGGTTTCCATGCCTGCACGCTCTGCAGCCATCAGTTTTTCCGGCAGTCCGCCAATCGGAAGCACTTCACCTCTTAAAGAAACCTCTCCTGTCATGGCAAGCTTGTTTTTTACCGGTTTCCCAAGGAAAAGCGAGGTCAGTGCCGTATATAATGTGACGCCTGCAGATGGTCCGTCTTTCGGTACCGCTCCCTCCGGCACATGGATATGGATATCGGTTTTATCAAAATCAATTCCTTTACCGGAAAGCTTTGATTTTACCAAAGAATATGCAATTTCGGCAGATTCCTTCATTACATCTCCAAGTTGTCCGGTAATCTGAAGCTTGCCGCTTCCCTTTGTTTTTAATGTTTCAATATAAAGGATTTCTCCGCCCACCTGTGTCCAGGCAAGTCCGGTAGCTACTCCGGGATTCAGGCGTTTTCCGGCTTTTTCGTGGATGGCGACCTTCTTTCCCAGGATATCGAACAAATCCTTTTCCTTTATATTGATCTTAATTTTTTTAGTTTCTTTATCTTCGGCTTCTTTTTCTTCCGAAACCGGCTCCGAATTCTTTTCTAAAATTTTCACTGCTGCATATCGGCAGATTTTATCAAGCTGTTTCTTCAAGCCACGCACACCGGCCTCTCTTGTGTAATCAGAGATGATTTTTTTCAGTGTGCCCTGTCCAATGGAAATCTGTGATTTTTTCAGACCGTTATCTTCAATGGCCTGTGGCAGCAGATGCTTTTTGGCAATTTCAAGCTTTTCAAGTGGTGTATATCCCGAAAGGGGAATCACTTCCATGCGGTCTAAAAGCGGTGCAGGAATCCCATCTGTGGAATTTGCGGTGCACAGGAAGAACACCTTGGAAAGATCATAAGGCACATTCATGTAATGGTCTACATAGTTATCATTCTGCTCCGGGTCAAGTACCTCTAAAAGAGCACTTGCAGGGTCGCCCTTATATTCGCTTGCCAGCTTGTCGATTTCGTCCAGCACGACCACCGGGTTTTTGGAACCGGAACGTTTGATTCCCTCCATGATCCTTCCCGGCATTGCGCCCACATATGTTCTTCTGTGACCGCGGATTTCCGCTTCGTCACGCACTCCGCCCAGACTGATCCGGACAAATTTTCTTCCGAGTGCATTTGCCACGCTCTGTCCCATACTTGTTTTTCCAGTACCGGGAGCCCCCACAAATAACAGAATGGATCCAGTCTGTTTTTTCTTCAGGCTCATGACTGCAATCTGTTCTAACACTCTTTTTTTGACCTTATCCAGTCCGTAATGGTCTTTTTCTAAAATATGCTTTGCTTCTGCAATGTCAATCTTCTTTTCCTCTTCGTCCTTCCAGCAGACACTTGTGATAAAGTCCAGATATTCATAAAGCGTACCATATTCACTTCCATGTCCGCCCTCCATTGCAAACCGCTTTAAAACTCTTTTTGCTTCTTTTTCTATTTCCTCCGGCATTCCGGCTTCTGCAATTCTTTTTGAGAACATCTCCTCTTCTGATTCTATGCCATCTTCAATTTTTGAAAGCTCACGCTCCATAACCTTCATCTGTTTTCTAAGTGCCATTGCCTTGTAGGAATTTTCTTCCTCTGCTGACATTTTCTTACGGATATCATCTCTGGCAGCCTGTGAACCGACCAGCCGTTTAATCCCTTCCATGATCAGATCAAACCGTTCTTTTCTGGAATCAGAAGCCATGATATTATATCTTTCTTTGGCGTCCAAATCCAGATATCCGCCTATGTTCGTAGCGGCTTCTTCTAAATTTTTCCACCTTCTGATATAGCCGCGCATGATGACTCCGCCGGGCAGGCTTTTTACCAGTTCACCTGCATATCCTTTAAAATCATGTAAGTACATCTGTTCATCTTCTTCGGATAGATCAAAAATATCTTCCAGCTCCTGAAAATCTGCATCCACCCTGTTTTCGGAAATATATATTTCTTCCAGACGTACTCTTTTTCCTGTGCTGATACCAAGAAATGTATTCTCATCCTGATCAAATACAGAATTCAGTTTTGCCAGAATTCCGATTCCAAAGAAATCATCCTTGACTAATGATCTGCGCTCTTTCTGTTCTTTAATTGGCGCAATCAAAAATTTTTCTTCTGTCTTGACATTCTGGAGCTCACTTTCTGAAAAAATATCCTCTTGCACATTGATCTGTATCCCAGACAAAATCATTGTATCATAAACCGGTATCACTAACATAGATGAGTTCCTCCTTTTAAAGATGACATTCACATGATTGTTAGCACTTGACCAAAACGAGTGCTAATCCTTCTTTTCAAAGAAAGCACAAACCCTGTGGCCTGTGCTCACTTATAAAAATTCTAACACTCCATTCTGGTTTTGTCAAGTACCTATTCCGGCTTTTGCGGAGCATCTGCCTCATTCTTTTCAAGAGATGCGGTGCTTGCTTTGATTCGGATATAATTATATCCTTTGCCTGCGCATTTCCAGAAAAACTCTAAGAACATGCTGGTCAAAATACACATTACCATGAGCGTCAGAAGTGAAAAAAATGCATTTCTGGTGGCATATACAATTTTGGCCGTTGTGATAAAATAATAACAGTAAAATGTGTGGACAAGCCAGATGTTCGTACTGTGTTTTCCTATAAATCCAAAGCACCGGACCAGCCACTTAAAATCTTCCAAAAAGACGATTACGCAGAAAGCAAAAAGCGGTACAAGAATCAGGTCCAGTCCATACTTCAGCACAATGATCCGGAGGATGAACACAGAAACCATGCCAAGAAGTGAAAGCAGCTTCTTTTCTAAAAACATACGTTCCTTTAAAAGATTTTTCCATGTGGTGAACACATTATATTTTGCAAAAACGATTCCCATGAATAGCATGGATGAATTCCAGTATGTTTCTGTGTTATAGGCAAAAAGCTGGTCAAATAGCGGATTTCCCAAAAATTCCTGTGTCCCGATGTGGGCTCTAATAAATGGAAAGATATGGCCGACCAGGATGCTCCAGACAATAACTGCAAATATTTCGGTGTAAAAGTTTTTCTTACGTTTAAAAAGCTCTAAGAATACATATCCCAAAAATACACAGAACAGATAGTATTTAAAGAACCACCATTCCCCATTATAGGTCGTGGACCATGAAAAAAAGTTAGAAAAAAATGCATATGCGGAACGGTCGGAAAATGCCTGGTAGATATATTCTTCTTCACAGTACGCTCCAGGTGCATGGAAAAAGAGAAGTCCAATGGGGATAAAAAACACAAAAACTTTCCAGAGGGAAGTAAAAAGCCGTACCGTAGTTTTTGAAAAACCGTGAAGAATGGAAACTTCCCCGCCTTCTTTTTTAAATTTTGATGCAAAAAGACCATATCCACCTAAAAATAAAAACAAGGGTACACAGATCTTTCCAAAATGACCAAGCTGTTCAAAAAACGAAAGTCCGTTTATCTGTAAGGAAATGAGTGGTTTTAAATGATAACCGTTGGGCTGGCGTTTGATGAAAGCCAGACTGTGGTGCATGACCAGTAGTATGACTGCAAATCCTTTGATTTGTGTGGTTTCTTTTCTTGATAACATGTTTTCCTCCTGTCACCGTCTTTGACGGTATTTGTTTCTATTTTAAAATTCCTGTAATCTGCCAATGAGCTGCCTGCTCCAGAAAATTTCAAGTCCGGCATTCGCAAAGCCAGAGCCTCCCTTTCATGACAGCACCCTACATTGCCATAAAATCCAGAAGCGAAATCTGGTTCGTGTGCGGCAGCTCCCCGAAAAGCCCCAGCCGTTCCATCGTCTCAATATTGGTGGAAGAAACCTTGCAGCGGTTCTTAAAATCCTCCATGGAAAGAAAGTGCTCCTTCCCCGCTTCATCCTCGATCATCTCCGCCGCCTTATCTCCGAGCCCGTCTATGGTCGCAAAGGACGGCATCAGCTTTCCGTCGATGATCTGGAAGCGGTTCGCTTTCGCCTTGTATATATCTAATGGAAGGAACTCGATGCCCCTTGCATACATCTCCTGTACGAGCTTCATATCTTCCAGCGTACTCTCCTCTTTTGCAGAAAGCTTGTCCTTCCCTTTTGCATTTTTCCGCTTCATATATTCC
>CADBMP010000194.1 GCA_902795775.1 uncultured Lachnospiraceae bacterium
CGTTCAATCCACAGGAGGTATCTATCAATATGAAAAAACAGGGTGGATTTGTACCGGGTATCCGTCCTGGCAAGCCGACGGTCGATTATTTGACGAAGGTGCTGAACAGCATTATTTTCATTGGCGCAGTTGGTCTTTCCATTGTGGCAGTGATTCCGATTTTCTTCTCAGGAGCATTTGGTGCAAATGTGTCCTTTGGTGGAACATCTTTAATCATTATTGTGGGCGTTGTGCTTGAAACATTAAAGCAGATTGAATCCCAGATGCTTGTAAGGCATTATAAAGGTTTTATAAGTGAATAATTTATTGGACCTCTGTTGTCATGTTTGACGGCAGAGGTTTTTTTTATGCACACGCCTGAATAAGCCCGCGTAAAGAAATTAGCTGCTAATAAAACTGTGAAGCTTATAAGTTATTTACTGGCATGATAAGCCCGTGTAAAGAAATTAGCTGCTAATAAAACATCAAATTTTCTTTGGGATATTTGGGGTATGATTATCATCACATATTATGAAGCCATATAGAGTTTCACTTGAAAACGAGTTTTCAGTGCAAAATCTATATGGCTGTTTATTATAAAATAAAAATGGCTTCACAGGAAGGCTGAATAATTACTGCCTGCAGTATTTTTCTATTGAGAAATTGGAAAATATGTGTTAAAATTTTGACTATCTAAGAAGATGCTTTAGGACAAAAAATTTTTATCTGGAAAGGAGATTGGTATGAAAATTATTATGTTAGGTGCACCAGGTGCAGGCAAGGGAACCCACGCAAAGGGGATTGTAGAGAAGTATCAGATTCCTGTAATTTCTACGGGGGACATTTTCCGTCAGAATATTAAAGATGGTACAGAGCTTGGAAAAAAAGCAAAGAGCTACATGGATGCCGGTGATCTGGTGCCGGATGAACTTGTCTGTGACCTTGTGGTAGACCGTCTGCAGAAGGATGATTGTAAGAACGGATATATTTTAGACGGTTTCCCAAGAACCATCCCGCAGGCAGAAGCACTTACGGAGGCATTGAAGAAGCAGGGCACAGCCATTGATTATGCGCTTGAGATCTTCATGACGGATGAGGATATCATTGAGCGCATGGCTGGAAGAAGGGTGTGTGCAAAGTGCGGAGCCACGTTCCATACAGAGAACATTCCTCCAAAGGTAGAAGGTGTCTGCGACAATTGTGGCGGAACGTTAGAACTTCGTGATGATGATAAGCCTGAGACCGTGAAAAAGAGACTGGATGTTTACCATGAGCAGACAGCTCCATTGATTGAATATTATAAAAAGCAGGGAATCCATTATGAGGTGGACGGAACGCTCGGCGTGGAAGGTGTGGCAAAGGCAGTTAGTAAAATCTTAGGGTAATTCGTGCTCCATTGGCAGAATCTGCTTTTTGGCAAGTAATTGAACTGTTGCCAGGTGCGGGTATTTGTTAATGAAACAGTTGCTTTTCTTTGCATTATAGTATATGATAATAATGTTTCTTGGATAAACCCGGTGAATACTGGGTTTATCTTATGTGTGCCGGGAAAATGCTGTCAGTGTGATGTGACAGTTTTCAGAGTCTGGTTTTTAATACATAGAAGTCTTATAAAAAAGCTTTTACAAGGCTTCTATGTGTTAAAAATCGACTGAGAACAGGAACAATCAAGAAAAATTATGGGTTTTCGTTTTTGGTATTTAGAATTAAATTTTTAGAAAGAAGGAAAGTTATGTCAGTCACAATTAAGTCAGAACATGAAATTGAATTGATGAGGGAGGCAGGGAGAATTTTAGCAATCACGCATGATGAGATGGCGAAAATCATCAGGCCCGGGATCAGCACAATGGATATCAACAGAAAAGGGGAAGAAATCATCAGGAGTTTTGGATGCATTCCTTCGTTTTTGAATTATAACGGATATCCTGCGTCTATCTGCGTTTCAGTCAATGATGAGGTCGTGCATGGGATTCCAAGCAAAAAGAGGATTTTAAGGGATGGGGATATTGTCAGTCTGGATGCCGGTGTCATTTATAAGGGGTATCAGTCGGATGCAGCAAGGACACATGCGGTTGGTGAAATTTCCGAAGAAGACAAAAAGCTGATAGAGGTCACAAAACAGAGCTTTTTTGAGGGAATCAAATTTGCAAAGGCAGGAAACCATTTGTTTGATATTTCTAAGGCGATTCAGAATTATGTGGAAGCAAATGGATTTTCTGTAGTCAGGGATCTTGTGGGGCATGGGATTGGAAAAAATCTGCATGAGGAGCCGCAGGTGCCGAATTATAAACCAATCGGGCGCGGCATGAAGCTCAGGAAGGGCATGACGCTTGCCATTGAGCCAATGGTGAACATAGGCGCATATGATGTGTGGATGTTGGATGATGACTGGACAGTGGTGACAAAGGATGGAAGCAAATCATCTCATTATGAAAATACGGTCTATATTACAGATGGGGAGCCGGAGCTGTTATCTTACAGGGAAGATTTAGTATAGTGCATTTGATACAGCCGCAGGTCACGCGCAGTGAGGAATGTTATTTTGCTGGAAGTAAAGCAGAATGGGAGAGCCTTGCTGCAGGCCGCATGTATGTGTGAAATGTTATTTTACAAAAATAATTTAAAAGATTTCGTGTGGAAAAACTTGAAAAAATCAAGTTTTCGTGATACTCTATTGCAATAAAGATAACGATTCAGCCTTTTTATGAATTTATACAGATTTTAACTGAAAACCTGTTTTCAAGTAAAAATTTGTATGGGTTTATCAGGTGTGAAGAAGGTTTGAGCAGTTACCAGTAAAGAGCTGATAGGTTTTGTCTTATTTATGGGCGGCAGATGGTTCCTGCCTGTGGTAGATAAGATGCAGGAGAATTTTTATTTGTGCCGGTAGAAATTCCGAAAATCAGATGGCACAGAAATGAGGAGAACAATGTCGAAAGAAGATGTAATTGAAATCGAAGGTGTTGTGGTAGAAAAGCTGCCAAATGCAATGTTCAAGGTGGAGCTGGAGAATGGCCATCAGGTGCTGGCTCATATCAGTGGAAAGCTGAGAAAGAATTTTATCCGTATTCTGCCGGGAGATACCGTGACCATGGAGATGTCGCCGTATGACCTGACCAAAGGGCGTATTACATGGAGAGATAAATAAAGAAAAATACAGCAGCGGTGAGAGTCGCTGCTGTAATATTTTACCTGCAATTAGCGGTAAATAAAATAAATAGGGAGGAAGAAAGTATGATTTACTATGTTGATGCAAACAGTTTTCGGGATGGTGACGGAAGTGCAGAGCGGCCGTTCAAGTGTATCAATGATGCGGCAGGGAAGGCAGCAGCCGGAGATGAGGTCATTGTGCGTCCGGGCGTGTATAGGGAGCACGTATGCCCGCGCCATGCAGGGACGGAGGAGAAACGGATTGTTTACCGTTCTGAGGTTCCGTTAGGAGCAGTGATTACCGGGGCAGAAATCTTAAAGGGCTGGAAAAAACATAAGGGCAATGTATGGACCGTCCGGGTGGCAAACTCCGTATTTGGGGCTTACAATCCTTATACCACACTGGTATGCGGCGACTGGTATTTTTCTGACAAGAAACGTCATACCGGCTCTGTATATTTAAATGACAGCATGATGTATGAGTGCGATTCTTTAGAGGATTGTGAAAAGGGGGAGCCGGATCCGTTCGCATGGCATAAGGAGGAGGCATCTTTTCTCTGGTTCTCTGAGCAGGAAGGTGACGAAACGGTTTTTTATGCCAATTTTCAGGACAAGGATCCAAATGAAGAAAAAGTTGAGATTGCAGTCCGCCGCAACTGTTTCATGCCTGCTGAAAATCATATAGATTACATAACCGTAAGCGGCTTTAACATCAATAAGGCAGCCACCACATGGGCACCGCCTGCCGCTTATCAGGACGGAATGGTGGGACCTCACTGGAGCAAGGGCTGGATCATTGAAGACTGTGAGATATATGGAAGCAGATGCTGCGGTATTTCTCTTGGAAAATACAGGGATCCGGAGAATGATATGTATTTTTCCACAAAATACGTTAAAAATCCTACCCAGATGGAAAGGGATGCCGTATGCCGCGGTCAGTATCATGGCTGGTTAAAGGAAGAAATCGGTCATCACATTGTGCGCCGCTGCAATATCCATCATTGTGAGCAGACCGGTATCGTGGGGCGCATGGGAGGCGTATTCTCCACGATTGAGGACTGTGAGATTCATCATATCTGCAATTCACAGCAGTTAGGCGGTGCAGAGACAGCCGGAATCAAGCTTCATGCAGGAATTGATGTGACCATCCGGCGCAATCATATCCATGACTGCATTATGGGCATCTGGCTTGACTGGCAGGCGCAGGGGGCAAGGGTGACACAGAACCTTATGCATGATAATCAGAGGCCGGACGGCGTGGAGCAGGCAAAAGGGGCGATGTTCAATACGGATGTCTTCATTGAAGTGGGCCATGGACCTTCCCTTGTGGACAATAATATCCTGCTTTCCCCGGTATCCTTTGTGCTGCCGAGTGAGGGAATTGCGATTGTACACAATCTGGCGGCAGGCTCCTTTGGGCTCATCAATTCCGGCGTGGACAGCATCATAAGGGACCAGAGGGAGCCTCGTTATACACCGTACCATATCAGGCACCGTACAGAGGTGGCAGGCTTTATGACCATTCTTCATGGCGATGTCAGGCTGTACAATAATATTTTTGTTCAGAAATTTCCTGTTACAGATAAGGAAAAGACAGCAGCAGATGCAGATTATCAGGTGGTGGGGACGGCTCCGTTCGATATTTTCCCTACCTGGGAGGAATGGCATGCACAGTTTGATATGACACAGAATGCCGATATGGGCAAACTCGCCGAGGCGCATTTTGGGCATCTTCCTGTCTGGGTGGACGGAAATGCTTATTTCATGGGAGCAACGGTCTGCAAGCATGAAAAGCATAAGTTTGAGGAGAAAAATGAAAAGATTACGCTTGAGCTTAACACAAAAGACGGAAAGACCTCTTTAAAGACGAATCTGTATCAGTTTTTAAAAGATTTTACGGATGGCTGCATTACTACAGAAACCTTAGGACAGGCATTTGAGCCGGAGCAGCGTTTTGAAAATCCGGATGGTACGGATATCATTTTTGACAGGGATTATCTGGGGAACCACAGATCAGTGTCTGTTCTTCCGGGACCATTTGCAGAGGCGGTTCAGGAGGAAGTGCGGGTGTTTTAATACGCAGGGAGCTGCATAAAGGCTTCACAGGGAGACAAACTGCACAGTGGTTTCATAGGTGCAGGGAGTTGTACACAGGCTTCATGGGAAGATAGACTGCACAGTGGTTTGAAATGCACAGGAAACCAGATTTATAAAAATGAATAGCAGAAAATGCAGGAATGGAAAGATGCCCTGTCCCCATGGGGAATACCTGTGGGGGCGGGGCTTTCATGTTTCTAAGCTCCTTGAATTTCCTCACAAATCCGCTATAATAATAAAGAGTGATGGAAAAGAGAGAAGGTGCGTTATGGGGACTTATTTGAATCCGGGGAATGCCGGTTTTGCAAGAATCATAAAAGGGGATTATATTGATAAGACCGATCTGATCGGACTGGTGAACCATACGATTGATACGACCATGAACCTGAATTGTATCAGCAGGCCGCGCCGTTTCGGGAAGTCGTATGCCGTACAGATGCTCTGTGCGTATTATGATATGTCGTGTGATTCGCATGAATTATTTGACGGATATGCAATTTCTAAAGAGGAATCTTATGAGGAACATTTGAATAAATATCATGTGATAAGGTGAGATTCACGATTCTGAATATGCGCCTGCCTTTTATAATAATGAGCAAAGCCTGCGATATGTGGTAAAAATGGCATATATTTCCTGTGTGGACCAATATGCGAGGATAGAGGAAATTTGTTGGAGTGAATTATGACACCGGAACCAAAGAGCATACCTGTGCCATGGAAATAGTGTGAAAAATAATTATGAATAGAATGAAATAATCAGATTTATTTAGTATGGATGCTTTAGTACATTTGAAAAAAGTCCGGATATATAGAAGGAGAACTTGAATGAAAGCTGGATTATCGGCATGCTCTGACGGGCAGCGGAAAGAATGGGAAAAACAGAATACAGAACTCATAAGTGTCCTTAGTGAACTTAGCATTGATGCCGTGCCAGCAGAATATATCTATGCCCAGAAAGATGCTTTCAGCGGAACGGATCAGGAGCGCGCGGAGGATTTGATGCGTTTCTACCGTGACGCTTCAATAGATGCTATTTTTGATATTTCCGGTGGAGATTTAGCGAACGGAGTATTGAAGAATCTGGATTGGAATGTGATTGCTTCTTCTGATAAGAGGTTCTGGGGATATAGCGATCTTACGACAGTGATAAATGCAATTTATACAAAAACAGGAAAAGAATCCGTACTATTCCGGGTCAAGAACCTGGTTTCTGCGGAAGGTAACCTCCAGAGAAAGCGGTTTGCTGAATATCTTTCTAAAAAGAATAATGACCTGTTTGATATTAAGTATGATTTCCTGCAGGGAGAGCATATGGAAGGCGTTGTTGTTGGTGGAAATATAAGATGCCTGTTAAAACTTGCAGGGACGGAATATTGGCCCGATATGAATGGAAAGATTCTGATATTGGAAGCATATGGCGGCGAGGCTGCACAGATAGCAGCTTTTTTTTCACAGCTGGAACAGATGGGAGTATTCCGGCAGGCTGCAGGCGTTTTGCTTGGCACGTTTATAAAACATGAGAAGTCGGGAGCTGCATTAAGTGTGTTTGACTTGTTGAAAATGCATATTCCGGAAACCCTTCCTGTGGCCCAAACCCGGGAAATCGGCCATGGTCCGGATTCAAAGGCAATTATGATTGGACGGCATACAAGGCTATAGTGCTATTCGTATTGAGTTTTTTATTAACTGGACTTATAAAGTGCTGTCTGCTGTATAAATTTGGTAGTTTTTTATAAAAAAATAGAGAAAAAAGCTTTTGTTTTTGTCATTTTTGTGCTATAATCTTATTTATATCGTGAGCAGCGGTTTTAGATTCAATATTATGTGCATTTGTTACAAATACAGAAAAAATTGTGTTACTGGAATAGCAAAGAGGCAGACAGTAACAACACTGTATATCGTAACCTAAAATAAAAATTGAATTGAAAGGAGAATCAGGATTATGGCTAAATGGGTATGTTCCGTATGTGGTTATGTGCATGAGGGGGATGAGCCTCCTGCAGAATGTCCAACCTGTCATGTAGGACCGGAAAAGTTTACGAAACAGGAGGAAGGTGAACTTACATGGGCTGCAGAGCATGTGGTCGGTGTTGCAAAGGGCGCACCTGAAGATATTATTAATGACCTGCGTTCAAACTTTAACGGAGAATGTTCAGAAGTTGGTATGTATCTTGCAATGTCAAGAGTTGCATTTCGTGAGGGTTATCCTGAAATCGGACTTTATTGGGAGAAAGCTGCTTTTGAGGAGGCAGAGCATGCAGCAAAATTTGCTGAGCTGTTAGGTGAGGTCGTTACAGACAGCACAAAGAAGAATCTGGAAATGCGTGTAGATGCTGAACATGGCGCAACAGAAGGTAAGATGGATTTAGCTAAGAGGGCAAAAGCTTTGAATCTGGATGCAATCCATGATACGGTACATGAGATGGCAAGAGATGAAGCAAGACATGGAAAAGCATTTAAAGGTCTGTTAGAAAGATATTTTAAATAGAATGAAATGTATTTCATGGTGAAATCGGTGTATCAAAGTCAGAAAATGGGGATTGTCAGATGAAATAAAAAATGTTAATATTTATTTAGCATTTAAATATTTTAAACCTCACTTTTATTTTTGCTAATACCCGGTTTTTTAAGCCGGGTATTTTATTATGCACAGCCCCGTGCAAAGAAATATCCCGGCATAGCCGGGCACGGGGCGCGCGGCGAGTAAGAGGGGGACAAGCCCCCTCCTACTCGATTGCACATGCCCACATATAGAAATTAAATCTTTTATAGTTTGATGCAGGATTTGTTTTCAAAATCAAGGAGAAAAAACAATGCTGTGGTGTTTCTGCATTCCACTCCGGGCGGCGCATAACAGACAGCCACTGGATGTCTTGTGCCCTGCGGCTGGATTTTTGGCGACGATTTTGAAAATCAAAGACAAGTCAGCAGGATAATTTTTCATGTACAAGAAGGAGAGGCGCATGGGAAATTGCATGTGGGCAGAGATGTAATGAAAGTCGGAATTTTCCATAAGAAAGGAGAAAGCTTATGAAATATGTATGTGATGTGTGTGGTTATGAATATGACCCGGAAAAAGGTGATCCGGATAACGGAATTGAGCCGGGAACGCCTTGGGAGGAGCTTCCAGAGGACTGGGTATGTCCGCTCTGTTCGGTAGGAAAAGATCAGTTTTCAGAAGCCTAGTATTGAGGTTTTTAATTAACTGGACTTATGATATCTGCCTAAAATCTTGCATATATGGATTTTTGGCAGATATCATTTAGTC